>NZ_JAHKSN010000021.1 GCF_018863415.1 Deinococcus aestuarii
GGGGGGCGGGATGGGTCATGGGGAACCTCCGGGGAGGCCAGACGTGGTCCTCCGGGTGCAGATGCCGCCCAGCGGGCTGGGCCGTGGCTGAACGGGCAGCCGGGAAAGCGCCCTCGGCTGCGGTGGGCAGGGCCCGAACGTCGGCTGTTCGGGTGGTCGACAGGTGAGCATGCTGGGCATCCCACCACGGGGATGGTCCACCCCGCCCACGTCAGCGGCTGACGCCCCGCATAACTCGGCCCGGTGTCAAGGCGCGACGTCCACCCGGCACCGGGCAGCCTCCCGCTCTCGCGTGTGGTCCCGGGCAGGCGGAGCGCCGCGCCCAGCTTCATCACCAGGCCGCGGGCCACCCACTCCGCCATGACCTGGGGGAGGGGCGGGCGGAAGGCGTCGGTGCCGGGAGCGGAGTCACCGGTGGGAAAGCGTCCCCCAGGGCGGAATGGGTGCCTTCCAGCCAGCCGCTTCCCGGTGTCGCCCGGCGTGCGAACTCCGCAGCCACCGCGGGGCGGTCTCAGCCGGGCCGGCGCCGTGTTGTGGCCGCACGAGAGGCGCATTCACCTCGTCTTTCGGCCGCGCCGAGCGGTCGGCGGGTGGGAGTGGCGGCTGAACTTCTGCCGCCCTCGCGTCGAAATGCCGGCTCAGGGGGCCGCCGTGCGGTCTATTGTGGCGGGGTATGCACAATGAGGTCGTCGTTCTGGGCACGCACGGTGATCGCGTCGTTTGCGCCCTCTACCGCAAGACGGCTCAGGAGTGGAGTCCACTCAGCGAGCCGTTCGCGTTGCCGCCACTTCACCCCGGCCAGACCCGGGAACTTCAGGTCAGAACCCATCCTGCCGTGCAGGACAAGCTGGAACGCGGTGCGGAACTGCTTGAGGTTCTGGTGGGGCAGGGAACGCCGGGCTTCACGGGGACCGCGCAGGCGCTGCCGGAGGGCGTGGCGCTCACCGTCCTCGCGCGGGCGGCCGGCCTGCCCGCCTACCCCGCCACCGCCCAGCAGATCATCACCCTGGACCTGTCCTCCTCGGGCATCACGGCCGCCGTGGTCGAGGCCGACGCCTCCGGGAATTACCAGCTCCTGACCAACCATTTCTGGCCGCCCTCCGCCCTGCCCGCGAGCTGGGACGTCCCGCGAAGTCTTCTGGCCGAGCTCCTGCCCCCGGGGGCGAACCTGTCCCCCGCGCTGGTGGCCGATGTGCAACGCCAGGTGGACGCCTACATCCAGGAGCGGGACACCTTCCAGAACACGCCGGCGCTGGAGCTGATCCTGCCGCTGCTGGCCCGGAGGGGGCAGATCCGCTTCGAGGTCGCCGATAGCGTCTTCCGGTCGGCGGTGGAGGCGGTCGTCGCCCTGATCCGGCGGGAACTCGCCGGTCGGTACGACCCGGCCCGCGGCACCTTCCTGGTCATCACCGGCGACCGGTCCTCCTGGCCGGGTGTCGGCGACCTCGAGCTCCCCGGCCGGGTCACGCGCTTTGCGTCGCCTCCGCCCAGCGCGTACGCCCTCGCCCTGGGGGCCGCGCTGTCCCCGGCGGGGCTTCCACCCGCCCTGGCCCACCCGCTGACGGTGCGGGTGCGCCACGCGGGGACGAGCGTCGAGGTCATGACCATGGGCCTGCCGGAGACGCAGGAGTTCGCCGCGCAGGACCTCCCGGTGACCTTCGCGCAGCGGACCAAGGACCAGCCGCTGGAGGCGGTGGTCGAGCTGGAGGCCGAGCACGCCGACGGCCAGTCGTTCAGGCAGCAGGTCAACCTGCGCCTGCCGCCGCAGGGCCCCGGCTGGAAGGTGTTCAGGCGGGGCGACACGCCGCTGGAGGAGCGGGGCGTCACCGTCCGGGTTCAGGCCGCGCCGCTGCCGGGCGCCGCCGTGCGCCTGCGGCTCGAGGTGGTGAACGAGCGCCAGGTGGCCCTCCGGGGCGTCTGGCACTACCGGCACGCCGGGGGCTTCCAGGCCGACGAGACGCGAACGCTGGAGGTGGTGGCGTGACGGCCGTCCCGGCCCCGTCGCCCTGGACATCCGCGCTGCGCCACCAGGTGGAACGTCAGTTTCTGGAATTGCTGGGCGCGCTGGACTCGGCCGAGCCGCTGCCCTGGATCACGCCGCAGGGGCTGGACCCGCAGGTCGACTGGGGGTTTGTCCAGCTCAGCAACGTTCCCCTGCTGGCCGGCAGCGCGGACGACACCCACCTGTTCGACTTTCAGAGCGTGTTGAGCGCCATCAGCACGCTGGCGTCCCTGCACAGCGGCTTCCGGCTGATCTTCCTGCTCACGGGAGAGGCGGGCCGGTACGGGCTGTACCTGGGCGTGGCCCGCGAGGCCTCGGGCGTGGGGCCGCCGCCGGAGGTGGTGCTGACCCAGACGGCCTCGATCGTCCGCAGCCACCTGGCGGGGTTGAAGACGGCCGTCCTGGACCGCGCGCAGCGGGAGGGGCTGCTCGAGCAGCTGGCCGGGCTCACCCACGCGAGCGCCGTGACCGGGATTCCGACGCTGAGGGACGGCGCCGAGCGCTATCTGGTGCAGTCCCTGGACCGCTTCGCGAGCCAGTTGCGCCAGCAGCGCTTCGCCATGGTCGTGGTGGCCGACCCCCTCTCCGAGGACGGCCTGCGCCTGGCCCACGACCGCGTGATGCGGGTCATCACCGAGGTGCACCCCCACGTGAGGAGCACGGGGCCGGCGCTGCCCGGCAACCCCCGGGACCGCTTGGCGGCCCTGGAGGGGGACTCCGCCGTCCTGCGCCTGCTGGCCTCGACCTCCTTCCTGAACGAGCGGGCCCGGGGAAGTGCCGCGTACCTGGCGCGCCACCCGCTCTCCCTGCAGACGTTGGGCCAGATCGGGCAGGTGGCGGGCCAGGTGATGAGGCGGCTGCCCCATCCCTACGTCAGCGCGGCGGGGAGCGTGCTGGCCGACGCCACCGGCCTGTCGGTGCAGCGCGAACACCTGGACCGCCAGGCCCAGGAGCTCGAGCGCACCCTCGAGCTGCACGCGGAGCGGCTGCGGCACGGGCAGAACCTGGGCATGTGGGAGGTCGGCGTGTACCTGCTCAGCGACGGCGAGGACACCGACCAACTGGGCGCCAGCCTCCTGCGCAGCGTCGGCTCCGGGGCCCGCACGTACCTCGAGCCGATCCGCATCCAGCACCTGGGGGGCCTGCGCCGCCCGCAAAAGCCCCGCGCCGCGATTCAGCTGCTGCAGTTTCCCATGCTCGACCCCTCGGTCTTCGGCCTCAAGCAGACGCACCCCCTCGGTGAGGCCCACCAGCGGCTGACCACCGTGCTCAACACGAACGAACTCTCCCTCTGGATGAGCCTGCCGGGGCGCGACCTGCCGGGCATCAGCGCCCGGCCGCGCCCACCGCGCTTCGCCACCGACTTCGCCCCGCGTTCCGAGGGGGTCCAGTTCGGGCACCTGATGGACGGCGGCGAGGCGCTGCACCACGAACTCCGGCTCGCCAGCGCGGACCTCACCCGGCACATGTTCATCACCGGCCTGACCGGCAGCGGCAAGAGCACCACCAGCCGCTGGTTGCTGGGCCAGCTGCTGGAGCGGCGGACCCCCCTGCTGATCATCGAGCCGGCGAAGACCGAGTACCTCGAGTGGGGGCTGCGGCTGCGGCGGCGGGGCGTGCCCGTCCGCCTGTACTGCCCGGGCCGGACCCGGCACCAGGGCGAGGCGCTCGACGAGCTCGCCCTGAACCCCTTCGAGGTGCCGGAGGGCTACGAGGTGCTGAGCCACGTCGACCGGCTCAAGGCGGTGATGACGGCCGCCTTTCCCATGCAGGAGGTGCTGCCGATCCTGCTGGAGGCCGCCCTGATGCGGGTGTACGAGGAGCAGGGCTGGCTGGACGACGACCGCCTGCCCGACCTGCCGCCCCCCAGGCTGCGCGACCTCGAGCAGGCGGTCGTCCGGACCCTGGGGGACCGGGAGAGCGGCTACGCGGAGGAGGTGCGCCGCAACCTGCAGACCGCGCTGCTGCACCGGCTGCGCAGCCTGCGGCAGGGCTTCAAGGGCCGGCTGCTCGACCAGCCGCGCAGCACGCCACTCGCCGAGCTGTTCGACGGCGTGGCGGTGGTCAACCTCAGCACCCTGACGGCCGACGCGGACAAGAGCCTGGTGATGGGCCTCCTGATGGGCCTGCTCTACGAGCACCGCATCGTGCAGGGCGCCTCCCCGGACGGCGGGCTCCGGCACGTCACGATGGTGGAGGAGGCCCACCGCATCCTGCGCGCCCCCCGGGGCGACCCCCACTCGCCGCAGGCCCACACGGCGGAGGCGTTCGCGGACCTGCTCGCCGAGGTCCGGGCCTACGGGGAGGGGCTGATCATCGTGGACCAGGTGCCGGCCAAGCTGATCCCGGACGCGCTGAAAAACACCTTTGTCAAGGTGGTCCACCGCCTGCAGGCCCGCGATGACCAGGAGGCTCTGGCCGCGGCCATGGGGCTGACCCCCGAGCAGGTGGCGGCCATCCCGCTACTCGAGCAGGGCCAGGCCATCGTGCAGGCCGGCCACCGCGCGGCCCTGGTGCAGATCCCCGCCCCGCGGGAGGAGGCGTGAACGGTGTGCTGGTGGCCCTCCACCTGCTGCCGCACCTGCCTCCCGGCCGGCGGGAGGCGTGGGCGGGCCGGACCCTGCGGGCCGCGCCGGCTCAGGCCCAGGCGGTCACCGACGCCCTGCGGCGGGCCCACCCCAACTTCCGGGGGCGGCTGGACGCGGTGCAGGCGACCCTCGGGGGGGAGCCGGGCCAGGTGCAGGCGGCCGCCGAGACCCTGCGGGCGGTCCACGCCTCGGCGGCCCCGCCGGAACACCGCCCGCTCGCGGGCCGCGGCTGCCGGTACTGCCAGGCGGCTTGCCAGTACGGGCACCTCGTCACGACGGCCCTGCGCGGTCAGGAGGAGACGGCACAGCGGTTCTTGTCCGCCACGCCGGGCAGTCCCGCACAACAGCTGCTGCCGCTGGGCGCACTGCTCGTCAACCACGCTGTGGCGGGCACCCCGCTGCGGCTCGACGCCCGCATGAGCGCCGACCTGGCCTACTGCCTCGCCACCCAGCTGGCCGGGATGCGCGTGGGGGCGCGGCAGCTGGAGGCCCTGCGGGTCTTGCAGGAGCGGCTGGACGTCGTTCGGGGACGGCCGTGACGGAGTTTTTCGAGTTCGGCGCCCACGAGCACAAAGAGGAGGTGCTGGAGTGGGGATCGGCGAGGTACGAGGGAGCCGACGACACCCTGCGCTCCGCGCTGTGGGAGTCCATGGACGCCTGGCAGGACCGGGACGCGTCGGCGTGGTTTGAGCCCAGCGCCGACGCGCCGGGGCCGTCCATCCCCAGCGCCTCCGGGGAGCGGTCTGCGTGGGAGCCCGTGACGCCCGGCTGGCCGGGCCCGGAGACCTGGGAGGGACGCCCGCCGGACCCCTGGCCCCACAAGGAGGCGGTCGACCCCACCGGCGATATGGGTGGGACCGCGTGGTGGCCCTTGGAGACTGCCTCCCCGCAGAACACTTGGTCGCCTCACGAGAGGCCGGCCCCCCGGGAAACGTCGGTGGAATACCCGGCCGCCCCGACCTTGGAGTGGAAGAGCCCGCCGCGGGAACACCCGCGGCTCGGGGGACCGTCGTTCACGGACCTGCTGTGCAACAGCCTTCAGAGGTGGTGGGACCGCCTGGGGGAGGGGAGAGGTGGTGAACCCGCGGCGCGTCCTTCCGAGGCCGAGCTCGAGCGGAGCGCCGCGGAGCGTGTGGCCTTTGAGGAGGACGCCGCCCGCACCTTCGTCACCGAGGTGCTGAACGTCGAGGGCGTCCAGCCCGAGGAGTGGCGGCGCTGCGATCTGGGGGAACGGTGGCAGATGCTGGGAACCTGTGCCCAGCTCTACTGTGAGGGCTTTGGCTTGGAGAACGTTGTGCTCGAGGTCGATCTCGATCTGGCTCCCGGCATGTACGGAAGCTGCCAGGACGAAGGCGACGTGACCCTCGTCACCGTCGGGGGCTGGGTTCTCGAGCTGGACCACCCGAAAGAGGCCCTGGAGACCCTTTTTCACGAACTCCGGCACGCCTACCAGTTCCAGTACGTGGCCGCGGCGGTGTCCGCGCAGGGCCAGGGGGAGACGAACTTCGACCTCGCCACAGCGGCCCACTGGCAGCAGGCCATGCACACCTACAGCCAGCGCCTCCACACGTACGTGAACAGCAGCATCGAGCACGACGCGGACCGGCACGCCAAGGATCTGCTCAACCAGATCTACGTCCGGTAGCGGTCTGGGGACCCGCTGTGGGAGAGTGACCCGTCACGGGGACCGGGTGAACTCGAGACGGCCCTCGGTCTCCGGGCTGGCGCCACCCGTTCAGGGCGCGGGAGCGGCGGGGTAGAGCGTGGCGCCCCGCCGGAGTGCTCCCGCCACCCGCTCCCGCAGGTCTGGCGGGGCGATGACCTCCACGTCGCCGCCCCAGCCCAGCACCCAGGGCACGAGTTCCAGCCAATTGCCCACCTGAAGGATGACCCGGGTGTGGCCGGAGCTCAGGGTCACCGTCGGCTCGGCGAGGGCGCCGAAGTACTCCTCGGCGATCCGTTCGCGCACCGCCGGGCTGAAGAACAGTTCCACCCGGGTGGGTTCCCCGGGCATGATGCCCCAAGCACTGGACAGGAAGCGCAGCGGGTGAAAGTCCTCGGGGATGTCATAGGTGTGGGCAGTGAGGGTGGGCTGCCGCATGCGCGACAGGCGGTAGACGTAGGGCTGCCGCTCCTCCCGCAGGCGGTTGACGCCGATGGCGTAGGCCTCGCGGTTCCGGGCGTTCACCTCGATGAAGTAGATCTCCAGTTCGACCCGGGTGGCGCGGCGTTGCGACTGGTAGGTGCAGCTCAGCACCCGGCCGTCCAGCCACGCTTGCGCCGCCACCTCGAAGACCAGCGAGCCCCGCCCGCCCCGGCGCGCCTTGTACACCTCGTTGGCCTGCAGGGCCACCCGCCTCGCCCGTTCCGGCAGGTCCTGCGCCAGCTTCTCGAGGGCCGCGAGGTAGTGCTCGTTGTACTCGGCGGCGTGGTGAAAGAGCATCCGGGCAGCGCTGTACACCGCGAGGGCCTGCACCGGGTTGAGCTCCCCAGACCGCCGCCGCTGGCGGTAGCGGCCCTCGGCCGTGATTTCGATCTCGCCCTGGGCCACCAGCTCGGCGAGGTCACGTTGCACCGAGCGGCGCTTGCGGGGCTCGAGGTGCAGGCGCTGCACGATCTCGGCGGTGGTGCACTCCGCCTGCTCCAGCAGGTGGGCGACCGCCCGCAGCCGCCGGGTCTTGGTGTCGAGTTCCATGACGCTCCCTCCCAGCCTACTGCGCCGCGTCGCAGACCTGACGGAACGCGCAGAAGCGGCACCGCTCGGCACTGGGGGTCGGAGCGAAGTCATGGGCCTGCACGCCCGCCGTCATGCGCCGTGTCTCGTTCCGGGCGTGCTCGAGGTCCTGGGCAGAGAGGTCATGCAGCAGGTCGTGCCGCAGGTAGGCAAGGCTGGCCCGTGAGGCGCCGGTGGCCTCGAGATACAGGGCGAGTTGCGGCGCGTGATGGGCCGGGTGGACCTGCCGGTCCGTCTTGAAGTCGACGATCCAGTCCCCGTAGTGCGCGTCGATGACGCCTTCGAAGACCAGGCCGTCCAGGGTGTGCGTGATGGGCACTTCCCGCTGCGGGACGGACCCGGCGAGGGCCGCGTAGGCGGGCCCGCGCAGCTTCCCGCTCAGGGCCGCGACCTCCTGCCGCTGGGCGAGGCTCAGGTGGGCGAAATGCGCGAGCACCTGCGCCTCGGTGAGGTCAAGTTCGATGGCCTGGTGCACGGCCGATCCGACCAGCGCACCCGACACCCCTCCCTCCCGCACCTGGGTCTCGGGTTCCCACAGGTGGGTGAAGGGAGGTCGGCCGGTGACGTACCGAAACGAGAAGGCCCGGGGACAATTCAAGTAGACGCCGATGGACGTCACGGGGAGCGTCTCGGGGAGCGCGACTCCCGAGGCTGCCACCCCCGCGTGGACAGCGCCGCCGCGACGGCGGGGCTGCGGGGCCGGGCGGGGAATCTGACCGGGCGCGTAGGCGAAGCGGGCCACGTCCGCCTCGGGAAAGAGGCCCGCGAGTCGCTGGGCCTCGGCCAGCTGGCCGGCCCTGGCGGTGACCGTCAGGATCAGGCTGTCCGCTGCGCGGGTCAGGGCCACGTACAGGATGCGCTCGTGCTCGGCGGCCCGCCGCTCGGCCTGCAGGTCTTGCAGGCGGCGGTGCGGCTCCGGCTGCTGCTCGGGTTTCAGGCCGGGCACGCGCAGGGCGAGGCCGCGCTCGGCGTCCATCAGCAGGGGCGCGCTGTCGGCCCGTCCCTGGGCGAGCAGGTCCGGCACGATCACCACTGGGAACTCCAGGCCCTTGCTGCCGTGGATGGTCATCACCTGCACCGCGTCGTCGGAGGCGAGTTGGGCCTCGGGGATGGGGAGGTCCAGCCGCAGGGCGTCTTCCAACGCCTGTGCCGCCGCCTGCACGGTGCCCTGCCCGCGGGCCGCCCAAGCGTGCAGCAGCGCGAGAAAGGCGTCCAGGTTGGCGAGGCGGCGCGCGCCGTCGGGCAGGCTGGCCATCACGGCGGCGTGCCCGCTCTCCTCCAGCGCGCGGGTGAGCAGAGCGCTGGCGCCGCGACTGTCGCGGGCTTCGAGGAGGCGCGCGAGCAGGGAAGGGACCCGGCCTGCCCCCTGCAGGGCCGACCACAGGCTCTGCGCCCCGGCGCGGTGTCCAGCGGCCTCGAGGAGTTCTTCGTCGGACCAGCCGACGAGCGGGCTGCGCAATACCGCGGCGAGCGCGAGGTCGTGGCCCGGGCGGGCGAGAAAGAGCAGCAACTGCGTGAGGTCGCGCACCTCGGGGCGCCGGAGGAGGCCCCGGCCCCCCTGCACCGTGTAGGGAATGCCAGCGTGGAACAGCGCGCCCTCGTACGTGCCCAGGTGCGTGCGGGCGCGCAGCAGCACCGCGATGTCCCGGTACCGCAGGGGCCTGGGCGTCCCCCCGCCCACGACGACCCGGCCCTCGCCCATCAGGCTCTGGATGCGGTGGGCGATCAGGTTGGCCTCCGCCGACCGCAGCAGGGGCTGGGCTTCCGGGCCGCCGACCACGTGAATCTCGCAGGCCGGGCCGGGTGTGGGCGGCTCCTCACGGTGGGCGGTGAGCGGCGTGAAGGTGGCGGCGGTCGAGGTGGGGCCGGCCGGGCCCGGCATAAAGGCCCGGAAAAAGGTGTTGACCACCTCCACGAGCCCCCGGTGTGACCGGAAGGAACGGCTGAGGGCCCGGCTCTCCCCGCCCGACTGCACGATCTGCTCACGCGCCGCGCGGAAGAGGCGGACGTCGGCGCCGCGAAAGGCGTAGATGCTCTGCTTCTCATCCCCGACGACCGTGAGGTTCGCCCCGCCTGCGCTCAGGGCATTCAGGATCTGCCACTGCAACGGGCTGGTGTCTTGAAACTCGTCGACGAATAGTGCCCTCCAGCGCTCGGTGTAGTGCTCGCGCACGTGCAGGAAGGACAGGGCCCGCGCGGCGAGGCGCTCGAGGTCGGCAAAGGTCAGGACCTCCTGCTCGGCCTTGAGGGCGTCCAACCTCGCCTCCACGCGCCGGTACAGGCCCTCCAGCACGGGAACGGCCTGAAGCTGCCAGAGCTCACCCTCCAGGGCGCCGTCCGGGGCGGCCAGCTCCCGGAGGCGGTTCACCGCGCGCAACACCGGATCCTTGGCCGCGCCCCAGGCTTTGGCGTTGCCGGCATTGCTGCGCACGCCCGCAAGGGCCGCGTGCATGGCCGCTTGCCGGGTCGCCGGGCTGCCGGTCACGGCGGCCGCGCCCAGCGCCGCGCGCCGGGCCTGCTCCAGCGGGTCGTCCGGAACAGGGCAGACGTGGGCCGCCAGCACCTGCAGGCACCGGTCCCAAACCCCCTCGACCTCCGCTGCCCTCTGCGCCAAGCGCGCTTCCAGGCCGGCCTTGTTCTCCTCGTAGGCCGAGAGGGAGACCCGCAGGGCGTCCTCAGCCCGCTGGGGATCACGCAGCATCAGCGTGACGGCCCCCTGGGCCACCGCGGCGGGCAGGTGGCCGAAGGCCTCCACCTCGATCTCCCCGAGGAGGTCCGGCAGGGTATGGTCGAGCCACACGGCCGCCTCCGCCTCGTCGAGCACCCTGAAGCGCAGCCCGGCCCCACTCTCGACGGGATGGTCCCGGATGATGCGGGCACACAGCGCGTGGATGGTGCTGATCTGCGCGAGTGGCAGGGCGCGGGCGGCTGCGACCACGACCGGCTGCCCGTGTCGGTGCGCCTCCTCATCCAGCAGCCCCTGCAGGCGGCCGCGCAGTTCCGCGGCGGCCGCCTCGGTAAAGGTCACGGCGACGAGCTCCTCGGCCCGCAGCCCCCCGCCCAGCAGCCCGAGCAGGCGCCGGGTCAGCACGAAGGTCTTGCCGCTGCCGGCCCCGGCGGCGATCGCGATGCTGCCCCGGTACTCGCTGATCCAGGCCTGTTCGCGGGTGAGGGTCACGCCGGTTCCCCGCTGCGGAAGGTTTGAAAACGGCAGAGGGCCTGAACGTCGCAGAACTGGCAGGCCTGGGCCTCAGGGTCCGGCTTCGCGCGAAAGTCACCCGCCAGCAGGTCGGCCCGCATGCCGCGCAGGAAGACCTGAACCTCCTCCCGGGCGGCCGACCAGGACGTCTTGGGGCTGGGTTGCCCCGGCCCCGTGGCGTGCAGCACCTTGGCCCTCCTGAGGCTGAAGTACCGGCCCACGGCCGCTCCCGTAAGTTCGAGGTACACGGGCAGCTGGACCTCGGTGTTCAGCCGCCCGCCCTGGTCCCGCACGCGGCCGATGTGGCTGCTCAGCTTGTAGTCGGTGACGATGCGCTGCCCGGTCGCCGCGAGGTCCACCCGGTCGGCGTACCCTCGAAAGGCCCAGGGCTGGCCCTCGACGGACACGTGCCCTTCCAACTCCTGTTCGAGCGCCTCCACCCGGTGGCCCGCCGGCAGGAAGTCGGGCGCGCGCACGGCTCCCTGAAGCAGGGCGACGTGGTCCCCGCGCTCCACGTGCCACATCGGCCCGAGGTCAACCTCCCCGCGCCCGACGAGTTCCGCGGCCGCCTCATCGAGGGCAGAGGGGACCCGCCGGGCCAGATCGTCCGGGCTCGGTGCCGGCTCCCCCACAAAGGGCCGAAGCAGCTTCTCGAGCGCGAGGTGGTAGAGGCTGCCGCGCCCCAGCGGGTCCAGGCCACGGTGTGGTTGTGCCGGGGGCCCGAGGCGCATCACCTTGTCCACGAACCAGCGGTACCGGCAGGCGCCGAACGCGTGAAGTTGGCTCGCGCTCCACGTCCACGTGTCGGGGTTCACGACGCCCGGGAAGCGGGGCCCCTGGTCCACGCCGTGCTCCCGCACCTCCTCGAGGCGGGCCGCCGACGTGACGCGGTCGTCGTTCAGGGTGCCGGTCCTGGCCCGCAGGATACGCTCCTCCTGAGTGGTTCCCGCGTACACTTCCGCCGGCAGTTCGCCAACGGGGAAGGCCTGCAGGAAGGGGCTGGGGGACGCGAGCTTGCCACCGCCGACGACTTCCGGCCGGGTCAGGGTCAGGCGGTCCCGGGCACACGCCAGGGCGTGGAAGAACAGGGCCTGCTCAATGGCCTGCGACTCGATGCCGCCGGGCAGGTAGACGCCCGTCTGCGACCAGAAGGCCCGCAAGTGTGCGTCGAGGAGCGGCGGGTCTCCCACCGGCTGGGGAAAGAGCCCCTCGCTCAGGCCCAGGACCCACACCGCCTCGAAGGAGCGCCCCAGGGTACCGAGCGGCGTGGCGACCCGCACGCCACCCCGGCCGGGCACGACGGCGACGCGGGCCTCGGCCAGCGCGGCCTGGAGTGCCCCGAGGAACTGGGCCCGGGGAAGCACGGGCAGGAGCG
This sequence comes from Deinococcus aestuarii, assembly GCF_018863415.1. Lineage (NCBI taxonomy): Bacteria > Thermotogati > Deinococcota > Deinococci > Deinococcales > Deinococcaceae > Deinococcus > Deinococcus aestuarii. The sequence continues at coordinate 11,899 of NZ_JAHKSN010000021.1, forward strand.
CCAGGGGCTGCAGCGCCTGTTGCAGGGCGGCCAGGGCGGTGCCGAGGTGGGGGTCGCGGCGCTGCCTGCCCAGCACCCCGAGGGTCTGCAGGGCCCGCGTCACGCCCTGAAGGTACGCCAGGCCGCTGCCCTGCTCTGGCCAGGCCAGCCCCGAGGTCTCGGCCCGGTCGCCCCAGGCCTGCAATCCCCTCGGGGTCCGGCGACCCATGGCCCGCCTCGCCTCCTCCGCGTCGAAGGGCAGGTGGACCAGGGGATGGGTCAGCACCTGAACCGTGAGCGGGAAGGCCCAGTCGCCCAGCCCTGCGGCCACCCAGGCGTGCAGGAAGCTCCCCAGCGGCGTGGACAGGAGGGGTTGACGCGCCTGGCTGAGCAGTGGAACGCCGTACCGCTCCGCAGTTTCCAGCAGCGGCGGCAGATACGCGGCCTCGTCGCGCACAACGATGGCGAGGTCGTGCCAGGGCAGCCCGCCCTCCTGGTGGGCCCGCTTGACCTGGCGCAGCACTTCCCGGGTCTCCTCGACGACGCCAGGCAGCGCGAGGACCGGCACGTCCGGAGCGCGCACCCCGGTCCCGGGCAGGGCGGCTCGGGCGGCCTGGTCGCCCACCCGGGAGAGCCGCGGGTCCCGGTCGTGGCCGGTGCCGGGACCGTCCACCTCGGTCCACCCACGTCCGCGCAGGGCCGCCGCCGTGCGGCGCGCTTCCGAGAGTTCGCCCACTCCGGTGGCCGGCAAAAAGGCCGCGCTGCCCGCCGCCGCCAGGCGGTCCAGGTAGGCGGTCTGGGCCGCGTCGAGGTACGCGAAGCCGGCCAGGGTCACGGCCTGTGGCTCCAGCGCGATCCGGGAGGCGAAGAATTCGGGCACCGCCGCGTCGTACCTCTCGTCCCGCAACAGTTCGAGGACCCAGCCCCGGTGGAGCCGGACGAGGTCGCGTTCACGCGGGCTCCGGCCGCCCGGCAACCGGGCGGCGTCGGCGCGCAACAGGGCCCGGATGACCTGGTGCAGCGCGGCGACCGTGCCCGGACGGTCCAGAATCGGCCCGAAGTACTCGAGGTCCAGCCGCGTGAGCAGCTCGCGCAGGCGAAGCTCCCGCTCGGCGGGGGAGAGGGGGGACCACCCGGCCCGCGCGAGGTGGCGCCGGGCGTGCTGCGCGAAGGTGATGGTGGGCAGCGCCCGCCGCGTCAGCTGCCGCAGGGAACGGCCCGCGGCAAGGTTGGGCACGAGCGTCAGGGAGGGCCGCGCCGTGAGGTGTTCCCGGGCGAGGTGCCGCAGCAGATTGGGGGACGGGTGGGTGATCAGCGTGCGGGTCATGAAACCTCGTCGGGACGGAGGGCGGAGGGCAGGTGAGCGCAACGTAGCACCGCCGCGCGACAGCAGGTGACGCAGGTGAGGTCCCGCGGCCGCCACGTCTCCGTTACTCTGACCGCATGTTCACCACCGAGTCCGTCTGCGCCGCGCTGCGGCAGGAGGGCTACCTCCCCGGCCCCGCCGAGGGCGGGGCCCTGACCTTCAGGTACTACGGTCAAGACGGGCAGTTCCGGGTCAAGCGGGTGGGCGGCGTGTCCATCGGCGAGCTGGAGTGCCGGTTGCCCCGCCCCGCGCCCACCCCTGCGCTGACCCAGTCCTTTGAAACCGCGCATCCGCTCTCCCGGCTCTCCGGCGTGGACGGGCAGGCCGTCCTGACCCTGGAAACCCTGCTGACCGAACACGACGTCCCCGGGCAGGTGCGGCTGATGCTGAGGCTGCTCGACGCGTATGCGGCGGACGTCGTCTTCGGTGGGTGGACGGCGGAGCCGCAGGTGGAGACGCCTCGGTCCCAGGAGCCCTTGGCCCCTTCCCCGGTGGTGGAGCCGGCGCAGGTGGGGGCGCCGCCGGTGGCCGCCGGCGCCTCTCCTGAGGAAGTCGGGCCGCCCGCCCAGACGACCGGCGAGCCTGCCCAGATTCCCACGGGCTGGGAAGCGCTTTGGCCCCTGATGAGTGCCCGGTATCACCCGCTGGCCCGCGCGCTGGCCGACCTTCAGGTTCCGGCTCCTGACGAGGTGCAGATGGACATGATGCAGGGCCGCCAGGTGCGGGGCACGGCCATCATGATGTGGGGCGCGCCGCCGAACGCCGTGGTCGTGTGCGAGCCGGGTCAGCCGGTGCCGCAGGGCTACCAGGGCAGCACCTGGCTCAAGCACCTGACGGTGGAGCGGGTGGCGCAGGAGACGCGGGCGCACCTGCAGGCGGCAGGGCGGCTGTGACCCGCCTTGTGCTGGCCCAGCCGTTCGTGCGGCGGCTCGGGCAGCTCCCGAATCAGGACCAGAAGCTCGTGCGGGACGCGGTGATGCAGCTCTACCTCGACGTGCAGATGGGGGAGCGGCCCCGGCACGGGTTGCGCTGGCACGGCCTGGACAGCCCGAACCTGTACAGCATCTCCCCGAACATGGACTACCGCGTCATCCTCTACCACCAGGGAGAGGACTACGTGGTGCTGTACGCCGATCACCACGACCGGGCCTACGACTGGGCCCGGCGGCGGCGGCTGGAAGTTCACCCGCACACCGGGGCGATGCAGGTCGCCGTGACCGAGGAGCGCACCGAGGTGATCACGCAGGTCGTCACCGAGGAGCGGCCCTTCGGGAGCTACGACGCGGCGTACCTGCTGCAACTGGGCGTGCCCGAGCGGCTCGTCCAGACGGTGCGGCACGCGAGTGAGCGCAACGCCCACGAGCTGCTGGAACTGCTGCCCGAGGAGGTGGCCGAACGCCTGCTGGGGCTGCTGGCCGGGGACCTCGTCACGCCCCCGGCCCCCGCCGCGGGAGACCCCTTCCTGCATCCGGACGCCCGCTCGCTCTTCGTGGTGGCCGAGGACGAGTCCGCCCTCGAGCGGGCGTTGAGCGGCTCGTGGCAGGAGTGGACCGTCTTCCTGCATCCGTCGCAGCGCAGCGTGGTGGAGCGCTCCTTCCGGGGGGCCACCCGACTCACTGGCGGCGCCGGAACGGGCAAGACCGTCGTCGCCCTGCACCGCGCGGCCCGCCTCGCGGAGGCAGGCGGGCGGGTGCTCCTCACCACCTACTCGCGGACGCTGGTCATCCGGCTGGAGGAACTGCTCGGCGCCCTGGCCCTCTCCCCAGGGGCGCGGCAGAACATCACGGTGGTCACCGTGCACGCCCTGGCCCGCCAGTTGGAGGCGGAGCTCGGCCTGCCGCCCCGGCAGCCGGAGGACAGCCCTGCGGCCCTCAGGGCGCGCTTCGAGCTGGCGGCGCGCCGGACAGGAAGCGGCCTGTCCCCCGAGTTCCTGCTGGCCGAGTGGCGGGGCGTGATCGAGGCGCAGGGACTGCGCACCTGGGAGGAGTACCGGGACGCCCGGCGTACCGGCCGGGGCACCCCGCTCGGTGTGAGAGGCCGGCAGGAGGTCTGGCAGGTCGCCCAGGAGATGCGGGCGGCGCTGGCTGCCGACGGGAAATTCACGTGGCGCACCCTGTGCGACGCGGTGACGGCGGGCCTGGCCGGCAGGGCGCCCCTCTTCGACCACGTGATCGCGGACGAGGCCCAGGACCTCGGGCCCAGCGAGGTGCGCTTCTTGCTGGCGCTGACGGGGGGCGCGGCCGACCACCTGCTGCTGGCGATGGACGAGGGCCAGCGCATCTACCAACGGGCCTTTTCCATGCGGGCCCTGGGCCTGAACTTTCAGGGTCGCAGCACGCGGCTCAAGCTCAATTACCGCACCTCGCGGCAGATCCGGGAACTGGCCGACCGGGTGTTGCCCGGCACCCTGCGGGACGCCGACGAAGCGGTGGAGCGGCGCCTGACCCTCTCGCGGTTCCAGGGGCCGCCGCCCACGGTGCTTCACCTGCCCAACCCGGAGGCGGAGTTTGCCCACCTCGGGCGCTGGCTGGAAGAGCGCTTGGCCGGTGGGCTGAGCCCCGCCGAGATCGCCGTGTTCACGCGGCACGACCCGGTGACGACCGCCGCGCGGGTGCAGGCCATCACCGGCCACGCGGCGGCCGTGGTGGGGCAGGGTGACGAGGCCACCGATCCCCGCAAGATCAGCGTCTCGACCATGCACCGCGCCAAGGGCCTGGAATTCCGGGCCGTGGCGGTCGTGGGGCTGAACGACGAAGCCCTGCCCTCGGCGCAGCGGCTTGCGGAACTCACCGACCCTGGGGACCAGGAGGACTTCATCGCCCAGGAGCGGCACCTGCTGTACGTGGCGGCCACCCGGGCCCGGGACTGGCTGCTGTTGACCTACTCCGGCGAGGCCAGCCGGTTCCTGAGGGCGCTGTTGACGGCAGGGCATGACGCGGCCTGAGGGCGGCTGCGCGCGTCAGACAGTGACGCGGGCCGGCCGCACACTGGGGGCATGGCGCTCACCGTGTTCCGTCCCGCCGCCTGGGCCCCCCGGTGGCCGGCCCGGCGACGCCCCACCTCACTATCCTGCAGGAGCATGCCCGTGACCCTGCCCGGCCCCACCGCGCTCACCAATGTCCAGTTCTTGCTCGCCGAGAGCACCCAGGTGGCGCAGGCGCTCCTCGACGGCGCCACCTGGGAGGACCTCCGCCTCGCGGCGCGCGAGGGCCGGCTGTTCGGCCCCGGCAAGGCCAGCAGCCAGCTCACCGTGTTGACGGCCCTGAGGGGCCGCTTCGGAGACCTCCCCGGGGAGCTGCTGCCCGACCTCGCGCAGGGCACCCTCGAGGCGCGCCGCACCCTCGTCCTGGCGCTCGTGACCCGCCGCAAGCCCCTGCTGCGTGACTTTCTCGCGGACGTCCTGCTGCACAAGTGGCGGCGCCTCGACAGGCAGGTCACGGACGCCGATGCCCGCGCCTTTCTCACCCATCAGGCCGAGCAGCACCGGGAGGTCGCCACCTGGTCTCCCGCCACCGCGCAGAAGACACGGGGCAACCTCACCCGCTTTCTTGTAGATGCGGGTGTGCTTCGGGAACGCCGGAAGGGCGAATTCGAGATCCTGCCGCAGTACCTCGCGCCACAGGTCAGGGCGGCCGTTCAGCGCCTCGACCCGCTCCTCTTCCCGCTGCTGGAGGCCCTACAGTGAGCCTGGAAGGCCGTCTGAGCGCCCTGGGCCCCGCGCTGCTTGACCCCAAGCTGCTGCGGGGCCGGGGGCTGGGCAACGAGATCGGGTTTTACATCTTCGACTACCCCCCGGAGCGGGACCCCGACGTCCAGCGGGCGCTGCCGAAGGTCGTGCAGGTCGTGGAGGCGGGGGGCATTCAGGTTCAGGTGGTCGACCTCTACCGCACCGTGCTCGGCCTGCTGGAGGAGCGGGGGTACCTGGACAAGGCCCTGGCGCTGGAGGAGGCGCGGGGCCCGGCGGCCCTGCAGGGGGCCCTCAAGCCCCTGCTGTCCCCGGGGAAGGTGGCGGACGCGGTGGCCCGGCAGGCCCAGGGGGCCGAGCTGGTGCTGCTCACCCAGGTGGGGGCCGCGTACCCGTTGCTGCGGTCGCACAGCATCCTCAACAACCTGCACGAGCGGCTGGATCAGGTGCCGGTGGTCATGTTCTTTCCCGGCACCTATGACGGCCAGCAACTGCGGCTCTTCGGCCTGTTCAAGGACGACAACTACTACCGGGCGTTCCGCCTGCTGCCCGAGGGCTCCCAAGGAGTGAACCCATGACCAGCATCCCCCACCTCCCTATCGGAGAGCTGTTTTTCCGGCGCATCGACCGGGGCATCAACGGCGTCATCAAGGCCGGGCAGCAGGACGACAGCAACGTCGTGCAGGAGCTCGACGAGTACGTGGTCACCCGCGAGCTCGACGGCCAGTTCCGGCGCTTTTTTGAGCACTATGCCGACTCGCTTGAAAAGCCCACCGACAAGGTGGGCGTGTGGATCAGCGGCTTTTTCGGCAGCGGCAAGTCGCACTTCCTGAAGATCCTGTCCTACCTGCTGGCGAACCGGGAGGTGCGCGGCCACCGGGCCGTCACCTTTTTCGACGAGGAGAAGCTGCCCGACCCCCTCGTGCGGGCGATGGTGGAGAGGGCGGCGCGCGCCGCCGACCACACCGACGTGATCCTCTTCAACATCGACGCCAAGGCGGACGCGAGCAGCAAGACCACCAAGGAGGCCGTGGCGAAGGTCATGCACAAGGCCTTCGACGAGCACCTGGGGTACCTGGCGAGCAGCCCCGAGATGGCGGCCCTGGAGCGCATGCTCGACAAGCGCGGCAAGTACGCGGACTTCAAGGCGGCCTTCGAGGCGGCGGCGGGGGCGCCCTGGACGGAGGTCCGTGACGGCTGGGCCTTCCACCAGGAGGAGATTCTCCGGGCCCTGCACGAGGCGGCCGGGCTGACGGAGGAAGAGGGGCAGCGCTGGCTGGAGAGCCTGGGTGTGCAGCGTGATCCCAGCGCCGAGGAGTTCGCCCGGGAGGTGCGCGACTACCTCCACCGGCGCGGCAAGGCCCACCGCGTGCTGTTCATGGTCGATGAGGTGGGCCAGTACGTGGGCGACAACAGCAGCCTGATGCTCAACCTGCAGTCGGTGGCGGAGGAACTGGGCACGCAGGCCCCGGGACGTGCCTGGATTCTGGTGACCTCGCAGGAGGACATCGACCGGGTGCTGGACGGCAAGGGCAAGGGCAACGACTTCTCGAAGATTCAGGGCCGCTTCAACACGCGCATCAGCCTGTCGAGCGCGAACACCGACGAGGTGATCCGGCGGCGGCTGCTGGGCAAGACCGAGGACGGCGAGCGGGCCCTGCGGGCGCTGTACGACTCGGCGCAGGCCACCCTGAAAAACCTCATCACCTTTAACCAGGACGCGACCCTGCTCGGCTACCGCGATGCCGAGAGCTTCGTGGCGAACTACCCCTTTATCCCCTACCAGTTCAAGCTCTTGCAGGAGGCCTTTACCGCCATCCGGCAGACGGGCCACTCCGGCAAGCACCTCTCGGAAGGCGAGCGCAGCATGCTCAACGCCTTTCAGGACGCGGCGCGGGCGTACGGCGACCGGCCCCTGGGCTCGCTGGTGCCCTTCGAGGTCTTTTACAGCGCCGTGGAGGGGTTTCTCGACTCGAACGTGCGCCGCGTCATCGACCAGGCGAGGGAGAACCCGGCGCTGGAGCCGCAGGACACCCACCTCCTCAAGACACTGTTCATGCTCAAGCACGTCAAAGAGATCAGGACCAACCTCGACAACCTGACCACCCTGAGCCTGAGCCACGTGGACGAGGACAAGCTGGCCCTGCGGGACCGCATCCAGGCGTCCCTCGCCCGGCTGGAGAAGCAGACCCTGATCTCCCGCAACGGGGAGGTGTGGACGTTCCTGACGAACGAGGAGCAGGACGTGGGCCGGGAGATCAAGAGCATCGACGTGACCGAGGGCGAGCTGAACGCCGAGCTGCAAAAGCGGGTGTGGCAGTCGGTGTACCCCGCCACTTCTTTGAAGTACGACGCCTACCACCCGTACTCCTTCAACCGCAAGCTCGACGACCGCCCCTTCGGCGCGGCCACCCACGACATCGGTCTGCACGTGGTCACGCCCTACGCCGAGCGGTTCCAGGACTTCTCCGCGGACAACCTCGCGGCCCTTCAGTCGAACGCGGTGCTGGTCGGTGGAAGCATCGAGGCGCTGGTAATCCTTCCGGACGACCGGCTGCTCTTCGAGGAACTCGCCGAGATGGTCCGCACCGACAAGTACGTGGCCCGCAAATCCGGTCAGGACAACACGCCCTCCATGCGCCAGATCATCAGCGCCCGCGCGGAGGAGAACGCGGCCCGCAAGGCCCGCATCGAGACCAACCTGCGGCAGGCGGTGACGAACGCCCGCGTGTACGTGCTGGGCAGCCGCTTGGGGAGTCCCGGCGGGAACCACACGGAGGTGCTGACGGGCGCGCTGCGCGCCCTGATCGACAACGGGTATCCCAAACGGCAGTTTCTGGAAAAACCACACCAGACCGAGGGCGACGTGGCCCGCGCCTTTACGACGCCCGACGACAGCCAGAACCTCGACGGGGAGGACCCCAACCACCTCGCGCTGGACGACATGGCCCGCTGGCTGGGAGAACAGGGCCTGCGGAACGTGCGCGTGACTGTCCGCACCCTGCTCGACCAGTTCACCCGCCGCCCCTACGGCTGGACGGAGCCAGAGGCACTGGGCGTCCTCGCCACGTTGGTCGTGAAGGGCCAGGTGGAGTTGCACCGGGCCCAGAAGCCCATCGACCCCGGCGAGCCGGGGCTGGCGGGGCGCCTCCTCAAGAAGGCCGGGCAGGAAGAGACCGTGGTGCGCCTCAGCGACGCCATCGACCCGAAGACCTTGGGGGCCGCCCGCAAGCTCGCGCGGGAGTACCTGACGAACGCGGACAAGCTCAGCACTGCCGACGCGCCCAAGCTCGCCGCCGAGTACCGCGCGCAGCTTCAGCGTGACCGGGAGGAGCTGACGCGCTCTCAAGAGAAGGCGGGACAGGGCTATCCCTTCGGGGCCGCCCTGAAGGAGCCGCAAGCCACCCTGGACGCCCTGCTGGCGACTTCGGGCACCGCCGCCCTGCTGGGTGAGGTGCAGGCCCGGGAAGAGGCGCTGGAGGACTGGATAGACCTCCGGGCGAAGCTCCAGAGCTTTTACGGTGGAGCGCAGGTCAAGATTTTCGACGAGGTTCGGCGCGACCTGGCCGACCTGGAACCCGACCTGACCCGCGTGAACGCGCCCGAGCTGCAAGACCGGATCAAGCGCGCCCGCGACATGCTCGCCATGCCCGACCCGGTCAAGGTCATCCCGCAACTGTCCGGCCTGCTGAAGCCCGTCAAGGCCCACGTCGAGGACCTGCTGGCCGAGTCCAAAACCAAGGTGCGGGCGGTGCTGGACGAGGAAGTCACGCGGTTGCAGGCGATCGCCGGGGAACTCGGGGCCGAGGAGACCCGCAAGCTCACCGGCCCGATCCTGGAGGTTCGCGGTCGCCTAGACGCGGCCCGGACGATCGACGCCGCCGAATCGTCCCAGATCGCCGTGCAGAACGCCGCCGCCCGGGTCGAGGGGGACATCCTGCGGGCCATCAACGAGCGCGCCCGGAAGGTGACATCCCAACCCGGTGGGGGCCAGCCCAGCGGGGGCGAAACCCCACAGCCCGCGCTCAAGCCCATCCGCACCCTGAAGGTCAGGAGCATGACCGCCGCCCCCTACCTGGAATCCGCGCAGGACATCGAGCAGTTCCTGGGCGCCCTAAAAACCCAGCTTGAACAGGCCGTGCAGAACGGCGAAAGGGTCCGAATCGAATGAACCGCACCGCCGTCAAAAATTTCGCCCAGTGGGCCCGCCGCCACCTCCACGACCTCGTTCGCGCCCGCCTGGCCCTCTTCGGCGTCACCGAGAAGGGGATCGAGACGCCGAAGCGCATCGAGGGCGGCCTGATCGTCGGCGGGCAGACCCTCACGCTGAGCAGCACGGATATCGGGCAGTACGACGCGCTGATTCGGCACCTCCACGACCTCTCGGGCACGCCGAAGGAGAAGTACCTCCTGCTGGTGGACGAGATCGCCTACACGTGGTTCAACCGCCTTGCCGCGCTGCGGTACATGGAGGTCCACGGGTACGCCGAGCGCGCCCTGTCCAGCGACCAGGAGGGGCAGACCGACCCCAACCTGTTGCGGGACGCCATGACCCTCGCCGCGCAGGGCGACCTGCCGAACGTCACGCCGGACCTGTTAGCCGAGTGGCAACGGCTGTACCAACCCGGCGAGGTCTACCGCCGCCTGCTCGTCGCGCACTCGGCCACCTTCGAGGCCCCCATGCCCTTCCTGTTCAGCCGGGAGAAGGCGTGGCTGGACCTATTCCTGCCCGACACGCTGCTGAACCAGGATTCCTTCGTTCGGCGCATGGTGTCCGATGTCCCGGAGGAGGACTGGGGGGACATCGAGATCGTCGGCTGGCTCTACCAGTTCTACATCTCCGAGCGCAAGGACGAGGTGTTCGCGCAGAAGGGCAAGTACAGCCCCCGCGACATTCCCGCCGCCACGCAGCTTTTCACGCCGCACTGGATCGTGCGCTACATGGTGGAGAACAGCCTGGGCCGCATATGGCTGGAGGCGCACCCGGAGAGCGGCTTGCGCGAGCACATGCCGTACTACCTGGAGAGCGAGAACCCGGCCCCGCCCAACCCCGACCTGGCCCCCGAGAGCCTGACCGTGATGGACCCGGCGTGCGGCAGCGGGCACATCCTGGTGTACGCCTTCGACCTGCTGGCGCACATCTATCGCGAGCGGGGCTACAGCGAGCGCGAGATTCCCGCGCTGATCCTGGAACACAATCTGCACGGCCTGGACATTGACGAACGCGCCGCACAACTGGCGAGCTTCGCTGTGGTGATGAAGGCCCGTGACCTGAACAGCCGCCTGTTCCGGCGCGAGATGCCCGCGCTGAACATCTTGCAAGTAAAGTCCACCCGGCACCAGCGGCTGCCCAACGCCGGGAGCAGGGACATGCTCGGCCAGTTCGCCGTTCTGAGCGGTGGCCTGACCGATGCCGACGCCTTCAACCCCAACGACTGGCAGCCGCTGGTGGACGCCTTTGCCGATGCCGACCACCTGGGCAGCCTGATTACCCCGCCCGCCTTCGACGCCGAGCGGCTGCGGGCGCAATTGCACTGGCTGAAGGAAAGGGGAGGGCTGGACGCCGGGGCACTGGACGAGTTGCGCCATCTGCTGAAGCAGGCCGAGTTGCTGAGCCGGAAGTATGACGCAGTGGTGGCGAACCCACCATACATGGGAAGTGGGAACTACAACTATATTATCTCAAATTATGTTGACGCTCGCTTTCCGAGTATAGGCGCTGATTTGAGCAGTGTGTTCATTCAAATATGCTTCAACTTGTTGTCAGAGGCAGCTTACTTTTCTATGATTACAAATCCGAGTTGGATGTTTCTACCAGCCTTTAACGCTGTCAGAAAAAAGCTGAAAGAAGACTTTTTCCTATCATCACTGATATACTTGGGCAGGGGAGTTTTTGGTTCGGATAGGGGTAGTTGTGCCTTTGTCGTAGGTGCCGGGGAAAATCTAAAAGAAAAGACTACTTTTCTTAAGCTCTTTGGTAAGTTCTCAAAAGTTTCTAAAAATGAAGAAATCGAGAAGCGGTTCTTCAAAAGTAAGAGGATACTTCGCAGTATCGAGGACTTTGAGGTCATTCCTAACCAACCCCTTGCATTTTGGAGCAGTAACATTCTATTGGGCGCGTTTAGGGGAAACCTTCTGAGAGATGAGGGTAAGGCTAGGCAAGGGATTAAAACCGGCAACAATGATCAGTTTTTAAGGTTCTGGCATGAAGTAGGCATTCACAAATCTTCAGTCTCAGGTATGGGCAATAAATGGTGGCCTTGTACTAAGGGTGGCGATTATAGGAAATGGTATGGGAACTCAGAATATTTTTTGAATTGGGAGTACGACGGTGTAGAAATAAGGAATTTTAAGGACGAAGGAGGTAGGTTGAAAAGCAGGCCGCAGAACATACAATACTTTTACAAGCTTGGTTTTACTTGGACGTCAAGCTCCGCAGGTGATTTTTCTGCCCGTCTTGTCCCTACTGGATTCACCTTTGAGTCAAAGGGTTCAATGTACTTCCCTAAAGAAGCTGAGAAGATCTCTCAAGTCTTGGGTCTCGTTAATTCGAGCGTCGCAAGCGAGGTCTTAGAATTTTTGTCTCCCGGAACGGATTATACGGAAGGTGCTGTATCAAACATACCCCATCTATCAGTCGAACCAGCAAACAGTCATATTACTGAACGTCTTGTCGATATATCCAAAACCGATTGGGACAACTTTGAGACCTCTTGGGACTTCACCACCCACCCCCTCTTGCGCCCCGGCGCAGCGACCCTCTCCGAAGCCTTTTCCACCTGGCAGGCTCAGGCGGAGGCGGCCTTCCGCGAGTTGCAGCGGCTGGAGGAGGAGAACAACCGCTACTGGATCGACGCCTACGGGTTGCAGGACGAACTGACGCCCGAGGTGCCCGACGACCAGATCACCATTCGCCGCGCCGACCTGGGCCGCGACGTGCGCTCGCTGCTGTCCTATGCCGTGGGCTGCATGATGGGCCGCTACTCACTGGACGAACCCGGCCTGATCCACGCGGGGCAACCCTTCGACCCGGGGCGCCACACCCGCTTCCCCGCCGACCCCGACGGCATCCTGCCCGTGACCCTGGACGGCCACTTCGAGGATGACGTGACGGGCCGCTTCGCCGAGTTCCTGCGGGTCGCCTTCGCGCCGGAGAAGGTGGCCGAGAACATGGAATGGGTGGCGGCGGCCCTGGGTGGCCAGCGGGCAGGGGAGACGGCAGAAGGGCGCATCCGCCGCTACTTCGCCACCGAATTCATGTCCGACCACATCCAGACGTACAAGAAACGCCCGATCTACTGGCTCTTCACGTCGGGCAGGAAACGCGGCTTCGGGGCGCTCGTCTACCTCCACCGCTACGACGCTGGAACGCTGGCACGGCTGCGCACCGACTACCTGATGCCCCTGCAACGCAAGCTCGAAGCCGCGTTGGAGCGGGCGCAGAGCGAGAAGGACGCAGCGGGGAGCACAGATGCGAAGCGGAAGGCCGACAAGCGCATCAAGGAGGTCAGCGAGCAGATCGCCGAGGTCCACAAGTACGACGGGTCCCTGAAGCACGCCGCCGACCTGAAGATCACCCTCGATCTCGACGACGGCGTGGCCTACAACTACTGGCTGATGAGCGCGGCGGGCCAGCAGTACCGAACGGGAAGGGCGCTGGGGGGCCTGCAAGACCTCGTGTACACCGGCACCGACCTGAAGATGGACGATCTGGAGAAGAAGAGCCAATGGAAACGGGACCTGCTGGCGGGGCAGACGGTGGGGGCGTGAGGCGTTGGAATGCCCGCGTCAGAGCTTCCGGTAAGACCCTACGGAAGTACGCCTTCCTGAGCGTCGAGGACTTGAGGGCTTTCTGCGGGTTGGTTGGCATCGCCATGAGCGAGTTGGAGGTGTACGAGGTGGAGGAACCTGCCTCCCCCGCGGCATCTCAGGTGCAACAGGACTCCTCTGCGTCGTCGCGTGCCCTGGAAGACGGAGAAGCGCTAGGAGCTCCACCCTATGGAATCTGGCTCAACTGGCCGGGGATGTTCTACACCAACAGGCAGGACGCGGCGCTGTCATTCCCAACGCGGCAGGCCGCGCAAGTGTGGATTCAGGAGCAGGGCGCGGACCCAGGCATGGTGCAGGTCCGCTCGTTGCCGGAACAGGAAGGTTGAGGCCGTCGTGCGCCCTGTTCCGCCTGAACTCGTGGAGGAGGTCACGGCCCTCCTGAACGAGCCCGTCCCGGAACACAAGGACGTGAGGGTTCAGGAGTTGCGCCGACACATGCGCCGCGCCTACCTGCCCTGGTCCGAGCGGGAAGACGCCCTGCTGCTGGCCCTATCGAAAGCGGGGTACAGCGTGGCAGAACTCTCGGACCTGCTGTGCCGCCAGCCGGGAGCGATTCAGTCACGCCTGATCAAACATCTGGGAGTCTCCGCGCCGCTGGAGAGCCCGCCTCCCTCCGCGCCGCCACAGGTGACCCGCGTGCCCGTGCATCTGGTCGCCCCACACTTCGAGGCATGGCTGGCCCTGGTCCGGTCGGGGAGCCGTGTCGAGGTGCTGGACGGAAACGAGGTCGTAGCCGTGCTTCAGGCCCCTGGTGAACAGAGGCCACAACGGCGGTTCGAGAGGAGTAGGGGTCACGGAGACGCCCCGAACGGCTGAAGGCATGGCGGTCACGTCTCCTTCGCTGCAAGCTCCTCCCGTCGCCCCCCAGGGGCAGGGCGAGGCCAGGCCCGTTCGGGTGATGGCCGAACGGCAGGCCCTGCTGCTCCCGCACCTGACCCAAGCCGACCGCGTCGCCGTGTTCCGTGTCAACAAGCGTCGGGGGGGCGCATTTCAGATCGTCGATACGCCGCAGGGCACGCGCCTGGAGGCAGGACCCTACGTGGGCGTCTTCGCGCTGGCGACCTTCACGGTGCAGGTCGTGCCCAAGGCAGAGATCGGCACCCGCAACACGCTCTTCATGCTGGCCCGCACGCAGGGCCGGGACTGGGCGCTGCCCCCCGCCCACCTGAACCTGGACTCGACGGACCTCCAAGACGAACTGGCCGCCCTGTTGCTGGCGACCCTGCGCCCCGAGCTGCACCGGGGCTTGTTGCGGCGCTCCCAGACGGTGCAGGAGGACCTCCCCGTCCTGCGGGGCCGCCTGCGGGTGGCCGCCTACCTGCGACGCGGCGACCCGTCGAGGCTCCCGGTCGAGTACGCCGACCTCACCACCAACCACCCGGTCAACCGCCTGTTCCTGCTGGTGCTGGAGCGGCTCGCGGCCCGGGTCTCCACCCCCCGCCTGCGCCAGCAGGTCGCGGAATTGCGAGGTTGGTTGCAGGGGGCGGGCGTCACGTCTTGGCCCTCGGTGCCGCGCGACCGGGAGGCCTTCACGCTCAACCGCCTGCAACGCCGGTACCAGCCCGCGTTGAACCTGGTGTGGCTGCTCCTGGAGGGCTGGGGCGCCTTTCAGGAGGCCGGCGAGTGGCGGGGCCAGGCCTTTACCTTCAACATGGACCGCCTGTACGAGCGGTTTCTGGAAAGGGTCCTCGTCGAGGAGGTCCTGCAGGGCACTGGGTACGTCGGGCATCCCCAGCGCCCGGGGGCCGCGGGGGAGTACCTCTTTTCGGGGAATGTTCAGCAACTCAAGCCGGACCTGACGATTACGCAGGGCGGACAGGTGCGTCTCATCGTGGATTTCAAGAACAAGCGGCCAGAGGGCCAGCCCGGTGGGGGAGACCTGTACCAGATGTACGCCTACGCCCGTCACCTGGGCTGCGACCGGGTCCTGCTGCTCTACCCGGGTGAGGTGGGATTCGGCCCACTGGAGGCGACCCGCGCCCCGCCGCTGCGGATCTCCGCCGCCGGTCTCGACCTGAAGCCCGACCTCCGCACCCACCGGGAGCAACTGCACCAGCAACTCCGCGCCCATCTCCAAACTCAAGGACTCCACTTGTGAAGACGGTTTCCCCTGAGCAGCTCTCGACCCGCCTTCGGGCATGGGCTGAGACCCATCCCACGACGGTCTCCGACGAACACCGTGCTATTCGAGAGGCATTTCAGACACGCTTTCCGCTGGAGACGCTGCAGGACCTTCCATTGGAGGAGTACGCCATCGGGCGCGGGGACGCCGACAACTTCTGCTACTGGCTCGAACAGAAAACTCAGATGCTCGGCAGCATTCGTGGCGGGACGTCCAGCAAATTCGGCGTGTACTGGAGCCAGAAGCAGCAGGAGTACGTCGTCAATGCCGCGTTCAGCAGCCCTGAGGACGCCCGCAGCCGCATTTTGGGCGCCATTGCCGAGGGTGCCGAGCATCTTGAGGGGGGCGACATCGTCGGGCTTGACGAGGCGACAGCGTCGATGGGCGAGTCGCGTTACAGCCTGCGCCTCAAACCCCTGACGCTGTATTTCCCGGACCGGCTGCTGCCAATCACCAACCCCGAGCATTTGCAGGGGTTCCTGCGCGCTTTCGGACAGGAACCCTCCGGCGACCAGGCAGCCCTGAATCACCAACTGCTCTCCTTCCTGCGGACGGTGCCGGGCACGGAGCCCTACGACACCGTGGGCCTGATGCGCTTCCTGTACAGTGAGTTTCCGCCGGTGAAGTTGGCCGACTCCCTCGGACGTCAGGTCTGGAAGGTGGCGGTAGGGGAGGGGTCCGCCTTCCTGGGCGACGCGTTGAAGTGGGACGCGGTGTTCATCGGGTCACACCTGCCCGACCTCAGCACCGTTCTGCCAAAGGATATGCCGGAGGCCCTCGCCGAGGTGGGCGATGACCGCGGCTTTGCGTCTTCGGCCGTCAACTTTGCCCACCGTATGCGTGAGGGCGACGTGGTGCTCGTCAACCGGGGAATGAAAACTGTGGCCGCGGTCGGGCTGATCGACGGGCCATACCTGGCGCCAGGCGCAGAATTCAACCCGATGACCCCGGAAATCCTGGGGGACCGTTCGCCTTTTTGGGCCCATGCCCGGCGTGTGCGGTGGCTGCTCACGGCTGAACTGCTACTGCCCGCGGATCTCCCCCTGCTGGCCGTCAAGACGGTCACCTCTCTGCCAGAATCGACCCTTCAGGCCGTCCTCGGGGCGTACGCGGCGCGGGACGGCTCGCCGGAGAACACCGCCCGGCTGGAGGAGTTGGGTTGGGCTGGAGGCGTGTCAGGGGACGTGCGACCCCCCAATGCCGTGTGGAGCGAGGAGGTGCAGTACCTCATGGATGTAGCCTCTCACACGAGGAACATCGTGTTGTACGGACCGCCGGGCACCGGCAAGACTTTCACGGCACGCGAGTTCGCCCAGGCGTGGCTGGGCTCTCCCCAGACCACCACCGTGTCATCTCGCCCTGCGAAGGCCCAGCGGTGGTGGGAGGTCATTGCCCTGGCGCTCTCGGACTTGGAAGAGGCGACCGTCCCCCAACTCCTCCAGCATCCCGAGGTGCAGGCGCTCGCCGGTCAGCGCCCCGACAACAACTCCGTGAGCAGCACGGTCTGGCGGCAACTCCAGAGCCACTCCCGCCCGGAAGACGGCGGGACGGTGGATCGGCACAGGCCCTCCGTCTTCACCCGGTCGGGCAATGACCCCGCGTCATCGGCCTGGACCCTGACCGAGGGGGGGCGGGCTGAGGTCGCCCGGTTGCGTGACGAACAGCCGGAAGTCGCCGAACTGCCGGGGGACACGGCTCTCTCCCCCGGCCTGCACCTGATCACGTTCCACCCGGCCTTCACCTACGAGGAGTTCGTGGAGGGCCTGCGTCCGACCCGCAGCGGGGGCTTCGAGATCAGGGACGGGGCATTCAAACGCATCTGCCGTGCCGCCCACGAGAACCCCGACCAGGACCACGTGGTGATCATCGATGAGATCAACCGCGCTGACACCGCCAAGACCTTCGGCGAGCTGATCACCCTGCTGGAGGACGACAAGCGGGCGGAACCCGGCACCCTGGGGCGCTACGCGGTCACCCTGCCGTACTCTGACGCGCCGGACAACCGCTTCAGCGTGCCCAGCAACGTGTACATCGTCGGCACCATGAACACGGCGGACCGGTCGATCACGCTGATGGACGTGGCCCTGCGGCGCCGCTTCACCTTTATCGAGGTGCCGCCCAGGCCGGAACTCCTGAAGGGGCTGGTCGAGGGGACAGGGCTGTCCCCCGAACGGCTCCTCACGACGCTGAACGAAGGCCTCACCGCGGCGCTCGACCCAGATCACCGGGTCGGCCACGCCTACCTGATGGGACCGACCCTGAGCGTCCGTGACCTGTCGTTCCGCTGGCGGCACAAGCTCGTGCCACTGCTTCAGGAATACTTCTACGCCCGAGACGAGCAACTCCGCAGCCTGTTGGGGGAGGCCCTCCACGACGACGCGACCGGGAAGGTGAGGTTAGGTGACGACGACCTCATCGCCGCACTGGTGAAATTCACAGGGACCGGTGGGGCGTCCATATCCTCTGCGTAAGAAGTCCTCCTCGCCGAGCGGACGGGACGGCCCGACCGTAAAATCACGGATTACGGGAGCGTCGTGCATGAAGATCAGCAAGAAGGCCATTGAGGAAGTTATCCGCAGCGTCGAGGCCAGCGAGGCGGGGGAAGTCGTCGTCTCGTTCGAGGAGTTCTGGGCCCACTTCGGCGTGGCCGACACCATGCAGGCCCTTCAACAGCAGGTGGCCGAACGGCTGGCCGCCGAGGGTTTGGAGGTGTCCTTTGAGGTGGTCATCGCCCTCCCACCGGAGGACCTGCCGCAGCGCGCGGAGTTCGCCTTCCCCGCCCGACCCGCGCCTGTCGACCTGTCGGCAGAGACCCTGCGTGCCCTCAGCATCCAGCAGCCCTGGGTCGAGCTGATCCTGCGCGGCGAGAAGAACCTGGAGTACCGCTCCCGCCGGCTGCGGGAGATGGGGCCCCTGCTGCTGCACGCCTCTGGCACGGTCGTCCCGGAGAACTTCGAGGGGCTGGATGTCGACACGGACGCCCTCCCTTACCGCGCGCTGGTCGGCCTTGTGGACGTGGTCGGCGTCGAGGAGGTGGAGGGGGAAGAGGGCCTGTACGCGTGGCAGCTCGCCCATCCGCGTCGCTTCCAGGCGCCCATCGCCTACTCCGGTGCCGCGGGCATCTTCCGTGTACCCATGGGGAAGGTGGGGCCTGCCGTCCGTGCCGTGACGCTTGGGGCGTCTTCTTGAACCCCGAGCGGGTGCGGGGGGCGCTCCAGGCCCTGTTCGAGGACGACCGCCGCTGGGCACACCACGGGAGGCGCTTGGTGTTCTGGTACGACCCGGAGGGGGACTTCCGGGAGGAGATCTCGCAACTGCACCTCAGCGGCGTGGAGGTGTTCACCCTCTCCGGGACGCCCTTCGCCCTCAAGCGCCGCCTTGTCGTCGAGGAGCCGGAGCAGCCCTTCCTGCTTTACTCACCTGGACCGCCACCGCCGCCCACCGAAAACTGGTTGCTCGACCTGGAATGCACCGGCGTGCTCTTCAATGCCGATCGCGCGGCAATGGTCTTCGCGGACCTCGGGTACCGCCGCCGGTCATTGGAGGCGGTGGTGCGTGCCCACCCGAAGTTTTTCGCGAGCAAGAAGCGGATCAGTGACCTCACGGGGCTGATGTTGCCCCCGGATGTGGACGAGCGCGGCCTGCTCACCGGTCTCCTCGCCGTGGCCGTGGGAGAAAAGGTCGCAGAGGGCTCGCTGGTGGTGCGCCGGGTGCTCGCCGGGGGCCTGGATGAGGCCGAGAACCCGGTGTGGGCCGAGCTCTCGCGGCTGGGTCTCGTGGGGGCGTTCTGGGAGCTCGCCGGGCAGGTCACGCTGTTTCGCGCGGAAGCTCCCACCCTGCGGCGGCTGTTCCTGTCGCTGCTGGTCTCCCACCTCGGACAGCAGCTCGGGGGAATGGTGCCCCCGGCCCTGGTGGGCATGAGGCTGCCGAACACCACGCCCGCCTACGCCCTGATCTCCGCGTGGCAGCGGGACGTTCGGGACGCGCCGCGCCTGACCGAACTCACCCTGGAGGTCGAGGCAGACCTCGGCATCGAGGCCTGGGCGCAGGGCCAGGAGCCGGAGGCGTACCAGCACGCCGACACGTTCCCCGTGCTGGAGCGGGTGGCGCTGCGGGCCCTCGTGCGGGCCCTTCAGTCCTCCGGAATCAACCTGCAGGGCGTGCTGGCGGTGGCCCGCACCCGGCAGACCCTGCACCACGCCGGGCGCTACGCCGCCGAGTACGCGGCCGTGATCGCCGCCGCGGGGCTGTTCGAGCAGCGCCGCTTGTTCAGCGGCACGTTTCCTGCCGACGCTGCGGTGCTCTTTGAGGGCTACGCTGCCCATCTGCACGTCTTCGACCGGCTCTACCGGCAGTACGTCACCGCCCTCGACCGCACGCCCGGCGACCTGCTCGCGGGGCTGACAAAGGCCGTGGAGGACGTGTACGTCCATTGGTTTCTAGAGGGCGTCAACGGGGCTTGGACGGACAGTTTCGACGAGCGGTTGCCGGACCGGCTGAAACCTGCCCAGCGGCAGTGGATGTTTTTCAGCCAGCACGCCCAGCCCCTGCTGGTGAAAAACGACCGGGACCGCGTGGTCGTCATCATCAGCGACGCCCTGCGCTACGAGGTGGCCACGGAACTGCGCGAGCGTATCATCGCGGACCTGCGCGGGGACCCAACCCTGGGCGGCATGCTGTCCACCCTCCCCAGCCAGACCCGCTGGGGCATGGCCGCCCTGCTTCCGGGGCAGCGGCTGACCTGGGACGCCGAGGGGGACCATGTCCTGCGGGACGGGGAGCCGACACGCGCTGACGACCGGGCCGCACAGCTCGCCCGGGCGGGATTTCCCAGCACAACCCTCAAGCTCGACCACCTGCTGGCCCTCAGCGTCGACGAGGGCCGCGCCCTCTTCGAGGGCAAGCGCCTGATCTACCTCTACCACGACGCGATCGACGTCGTCGGGGACAAGCCCGCCAGCGAACGGGACGTCTTCTCCGCCTGCCAGGCCGCGCTAGAGGTGCTCGCCCGGGCGGTGAAACGCCTGGCGAACAGCCTGAACACCTCCACCGTGATCGTCACGAGCGACCACGGCTTCCTGTACCAACGACAGGTGGTCGAGGAGGCGGACAAGCTCGCCCTGCCCGTAAAGGGTGCCCACGTCAGCGCCGAGCGGCGCAGCGTGCTCGGTCAGAACCTGCCGCCCGCCGAGGGCAATCTGCGTGTGTCTCTGGAGGCGTACCAACCGATGACGGCGCCGGTCACCGCGCTATTTCCCAGAGGCACCCTGCGCTACCGGGTGGCGGGCGGCGGGGCGCAGTACGTGCACGGCGGCGCGAGCCTGCAGGAGATGGTGGTGCCGGTGCTCACGTACCGCCACAAGCGCGCGGCCGGGGGGCCGCAGGCGAGCCGAAAGGTCGGCGTGGAGGTGGTCGCGCGCTCCCGGCGCGTCACCAACACCCTGTTCAGCGTGCCGTTCGTGCAGGCCGAGGCGGTGGCGGAACGGGTGCGGCCCCGCACCGTCACGGTGAGGTTGGTGGACGCCGCGGGACGGGAGGTGACCGACGTCAAGCAGCTCACCTTCGAGAGCGCCAGCCCGCACCCGTCCGAGCGCGAGCAGGTCGCCCGGCTGTCCGTCACCCTGCAGGGTCCAGACGTCGGCGCCACCTACTTTCTCAGCGTCACGGACACGGAGGACGGCGTAGAACTCCTGCGCGAACCGTGGACAATTGCCATCGCTTTTCAGAATGACTTCGGAGACTTCTAGTGGACGACCTGAACGGCAAGCTCAACGCTACCTACCCTGGCAAGGTCGTGCGCAAGGACCTCACCGCCCGCATCAAGGAGGGCGCGAACGTCCCGATCTACGTGCTGGAGTACCTGCTGGGGATGTACTGCGCCACCGACGATGACGCCACCATCGAGGAGGGCGTCACCCGCGTCAAGCGCATCCTCGCGGAGAACTACGTCCGCCCGGACGAGGCCGAGAAGGTCAAGAGCAAGGTGCGGGAACTGGGCCGGTACACGGTCATCGACCGGGTGAGCGCGCGGCTCAACGAGAAGGCCGACCGCTACGAGGTCGAGCTGATGAACCTGGGCGTGGCGGGCGTCGAGGTCGACGCGGTGGTCATCCAGCTGTACGAGAAACTGCTGGCGGGCGGCATCTGGTGCATCCTGCAACTGGAGTACGACGCGAGCCACAAGCCCAGCCCCTTTCTCCTCGCCAGCCTCAAGCCCATCCAGATGCCGGCCACCGACATGGAGGAGCTGCGGGCGGGCCGCGCGGCATTCACCCGTGCCGAGTGGATGGACGTGCTGCTGCGCTCGGTGGGCATGGAGCCCACCGTGTTCGCCCAGCACGTCAAGTGGCACCTGCTCGCGCGGATGGTGCCCCTCGCGGAGAACAATTACAACTCGGTCGAGCTCGGCCCGCGTTCCACCGGCAAAAGCCATGTGTACAAGGAGATCAGCCCCAACAGCATTCTGATCAGCGGCGGGCAGACGACCGTGGCGAACCTCTTCTACAATATGGCCCGGCGGCAGGTCGGGCTGGTCGGCCTGTGGGACGTCGTCGCCTTTGACGAGGTGGCGGGCATCAACTTCAAGGACAATGATGGCATCCAGATCATGAAGGACTTCATGAACTCCGGGTCCTTTGCGCGGGGCAAGGCGGAAATTGCTGCGCCCGCGAGCATGGTGTTCGTCGGGAACATCAACCAGAGCGTGGAGAGCCTGGTGAAGACCTCGCACCTGCTCGCACCCTTCCCGCCCGCGATGATCGACACGGCGTTCTTTGACCGCATTCACGCCTACATCCCCGGCTGGGAAATCCCCAAGTTCCGCCCGGAGAGCTTCACCACCCAGTACGGCTTCATCGTGGACTACCTCGCGGAGTGGGTGCGGGAGCTGCGCAAAGTGTCCTACGCGGACGCCATCGACCGCCACTTCCGGCTGGGCAATAACCTCAATCAGCGTGACGTGCGGGCCGTGCGCAAGACGACCTCGGGGCTGCTCAAGCTGCTGCACCCGGACGGACAGTGCGGTAAGGAGGATGTCCGCGACGCCCTGGTGTATGCCCTGGGCGTGCGCCGCCGGGTCAAGGAGCAGCTCAAGAAGATCGGCGGTATGGAGTTCTACGACGTGCACTTCAGCTACATCGACCTCGAGACGTTGGACGAGCACCACGTGACGCTTCCCGAGCAGTCGAGCGGAGCCCTGATTCCTGAAGGGCCGCTACAGGCAGGGCACGCCCATGCGGTGAGTCCAGCGGAGGGCGGCATGCTCGGTCTGTACCGGGTGGAGTTGCAGGCCACACCTGGCAACGGGCGACTCGTCCGGACCGGCACGGCGAGCGCCTCTGCGGCGCGCGACGCGGTGAACATCGCGTTCAACTACTTCAAGGCGAATTCCAGTCGGGTCAGCGGCGGCATCAACCCGGACGGCTCGGACTACCTGTTGCACCTGGTGGACGTGCAGGGCAACGGCGCACCGAAACACATCAGCCTTGCGCTGCTGATCTCCCTGTGCTCTGCTGCGCTGGGCAAAGCTCTTCAGCCGCAGCTCGTCCTGCTCGGGCAGATGACACTG
Organism: Deinococcus aestuarii; assembly: GCF_018863415.1. Classification (NCBI taxonomy): domain Bacteria; kingdom Thermotogati; phylum Deinococcota; class Deinococci; order Deinococcales; family Deinococcaceae; genus Deinococcus; species Deinococcus aestuarii. The sequence continues at coordinate 34,448 of NZ_JAHKSN010000021.1, forward strand.
GGCGGGACCATCAGCTCAGTGGAAAACCTCGCCGCGAGCCTGCAACTCGCCCTGGACGCCGGGGGGAAACGGGTGCTGCTCCCCATGAGTTCTGCTGCCGACCTCGCCACCGTGCCCCCGGAGCTCTTCTCCAAGTTCCAGGTCACCTTCTACAGCGACCCGGTGGACGCGGTGTTCAAGGCGCTCGGCGTGCAATAGGGCGCAGCCGCCCCTGTCGCAGGCAAGTATTTAGCGGACGTGCCGAGCACGGTTATGCAAGGGTCTTAAGAACGGCAGTTCCGCCGGCGGGGATCTGCGGTGCGCCGCCAACGCGTCGGCGACCCACTCAAACCCGGTGGAGGCGTGCTTCAGCACCACGTTGGTCGCGGTGGGCGGCTCACGGAACCTCGGGTGCGTCCGGAGGGAAGGGGACTCTGCGCGAACGGCCTGGACAAATCCAGCGAAGTTTCTTAGAGCGGGACGGGCCGCGAGGAGCAGCTCAGGGAGAAGGTCTGGACAGCGTTCTACGATCAACGTGAATGGAACGTGGTGCCCACAGATCAGCCACTCCCGTCCATCGGGAGTCACGCCCTCCAGCGTCAGGTCGCCCACTTGACTCCACAGCAGCACCATGCCCTGTGTGCGGTTCGTTTTCCACCCGGGGGCCCGCTGATCGTGTGACGCCTGATGTGGGCGGTGGGAAGCATTGTTGCTTCTTGTGATCCTGCTCGCCTTGACGGCGGCCGTGCTCATCAAGCGAATCTTCGCATTTGCCAGTTGATCTGAGCAGACGTGCTGGACCAGCACACTCAAGGCTTGGATCAGGGCCGGCTCCTCCCGCGCTAGGTCCACGACGTTGACGATGCGCGATTGGTGGCCCTGATGGACCTCCACGTAGCCGTCACTCCAGCAGCCTGTCAACGTGGCGCCTTGACCGTTCACCACGACAGGAACGTTGAGGGGCAGCCGGGTTCCCGCACGATTCAAATTCAGCGAGAGTGCCATGTGTCAGCTTACAAACTTCAGTATCAAGGGGCAGCCGCAAATCTTCTCAAGAGCCGGGAGCCGCGGACGCTTTCACCCTTAATCCCATGAAGAACGGAGGTCAGTCGTAGGTTGTGGTGCTAGGTTGTCACCGCTTACTGGGAGCCACGCGTGCCCACCGCCCGTCCCGTCCGGAAGCGGGTGAGATCGGCTGAGCGCTTCTCCAAGGTCTAGGCCACCTTCTACAGTGACCCCGTGGACGCGGTGTTCAAGGCGTTGAGCGTGCAGCGGGGCTGTTCCCCGCCCGGAAGCAGGACACAGCCTGGGCGAACGTCGCCCCCGGTCATGTCTGCCGTCCCTCTGGCCGTGATCTTCGATTTCCTCCAGCGCCTGGGCGGGAGTGTCCGCACCGACAGCCCGCCGCTGCCAAGACGAGCACACCCCACCTTTGGAGGCTCCATCTGAACCGTCCCCCTTCCCGCGATCCTGAGCTTATTTCCCTCATTCCTGATCTTGTGCATATCGGGAGCGGCTGGCAGACCGCCCTGGCCGACCTGGAAGGACCTGGCAGCCGGTGGCTGGTCTCGCCCTGGGTCAACAGCGGCGACACGGACCTGCAAGGCCTTTTGAACCTGGTCCGACCTGGGGACCGGTTGCTCCTGCGAGGACGCCCGGAGGACTTCCTGAACCGAATGTCGAGCTTCGGCGCGGTGCAGCAGTTCCTGGACCGACGGGTCGAGGTCAGGCGGTGCTCGCACCTGCACGCGAAGGTGTACGCCCGCGAGACGCCGGGTGGGGGAGTGGTGTGGCTGGGCAGCGCCAATCTCACCCGCCGCGGCCGGCAGGGGGACACGGGGGGCCACGGCAATTACGAGGCGATGAGCGGCCCACACCCGCTGACCTCCAGCGGGCTGCACCGGCTGCATGCCCTCTGGGACAGGAGCGAGCCTTTCGACCGCCCCGCCACCGAGGGAGAGGTGATCCGGCTTCAGGAGGACCGGGAGGTGTACGCCTCCCTGCTCGCCGAGCAGGCCCTCTCGACCCTGACACTGCAGGTGGGCTTCAAGTTGCTGAACGGGCAGCTGACCCTTTCCCCGAGGTGGCTGGGAATGCCGAACCTGCCGGGCGTGAGCTACCCGGCCGTGAAGTTCATCGCCAGCGACGCGGACCTGGCCCGGCGGCTGCGGCGGCTCAAGCACCGGGCGCAGCGAGGACTCGAGACCCTAGCGGTCCCGGTCGACGGGTCACCCGGGCTGTACGTGCTGCCGGTGGCGAACCGGAACGGCATCGAACGGGGACTCCGGTCCCTTCAACGGCAGGCCCAGCACGAGCTGGGACCGCAGCTGGAAGCGCAAGGGCCCCACCTGGAAGCCAAGTTCTTGGAGCGTTTTGAGGCGGCATTCCTGGAATTTGCCCGGGCCCACCGGGCTCAAGCCCGCCCGCTGCCAGACCTCCTCACCGACGCCAGACAGGCCTTCGGCGCCTATGTCCGGCAAGACCCGTTCGCACTCGCCGTGCAGTTCGGCGTGCCCCTGCCCAACCTCCACGATCCCGACGACCCGCTGGCCCAGAGTGTCGTCCAGGCCCGCAACCTGCCGCGCCCGCTGGAGTAAGGCCGTTCCCGACCCGTCGGGCGGGTGAGCACCGCCTCCGGACGCGGAGGCGGCCCAACGGTGCCGGCGTGCCCGGGCACAGGAACAAGCCCCGGTGGTCCACCCGCGTTGGCCGCCCCACCGAGGGCTCCGTCAGCTTTCCGGGCGCGCGTCGAGTTGCTGGCTCACCTGCTGCATGGTCTGCCAGGCCAGGCTGCTGGGCGACCTGCCCAGGCCGGGGAACAAGGTTCGCCGGCCGCGGGCCACGTCCCTGCCCGCCGCCCGCATCCCGCGACAGCGTGGCGGCAGGGGCGCCCGTTGAGAGAGAACAGCAAGAGAGGCTGACTAGCATGGGGCCGATGAAGCGCGGCAGGCCCCAAACCCTCAGAAAGACCCTACGCAGGTGACCCGCATCTATGCCGGCCCGAACCACACGGTCAGCAGTTTGCCGAAGGGCCTGTTCGAGCAGCTCCAGGCCCTGCTCGAGGAGCGCGACGACGCCCTGGCGTTGGTCGAGGTCGTCAGCGACGGTGGGAAGCGCCGTCAGGCCGACTGCGTCATTCTCAGCCCCGGCGGCGTCGACGTCATCGAGGTCAAGGACAAGCGCAACCCGGTGATCGGGAGCGCCAGCGGCACCTGGAAGACCGACGACGGCGGCGTTCTGAACGCGTTCAGCAATCCCAAGGGGGGACGCAAGGAGAATCCCTACCAGCAGGCCAACCGGATCGCCAAGGACGTTCACACCTGGCTGGGCGGGCGCCGCGGCGTGAGGGCCCACCGCCTGAAGGTCTACCCGCTGGTCCTGATTCCTGCGGCCCACCCGGAGTGTCGGATCGGTCCCGACAACTGGGTGAACCTCGCCCTGGGCAACGCCCAGCTCCTCGGCGCGCTGCGCGCCCTTCGCAGTGACGAGCGGGTCTGGGAGCCCGGGGACTACCTGGGTCTCCCCGAGGAACTCGGCCTGACCCCCATCGATGTCGCCGAGATCACCGGCAAGACCGTCGACCGCACCACCGGAACGGCGTTGCAGCGTGTTCAGGTGGAGGCCACTGGCCTGAAGCGACCCCTGCAGGTGGACACCCGCGGGAATTTCTCCTTCACGGTCCGCCCCGGCACGCGCCTGACCCTGCGCCTGCTGCCCTCCACCCTGCACGCGCCGCAGGAACGGGTGCTGGAGGTGGAAGCGGAGACGCGGCTCATCGAGTTGGGCGAACTCTACTTCGACCCGGTGGTGTCCTCGCGGGGCGTGGCACAGGCCGAACGCGAGGTGCTGCAGCTCCAGGACCGGATGGAACAGATGCGGGCCGACCATGCCCGCGAGGTGCAGCGGCTGGTCGAGCAGGCGGAGCAGGCCCGGCGTCAGGCTGAGGAAGAAGTCCGGCGCGTGCAGCGCCGCCAGCATCAGGAGGCGCGGGACCTCGAGCGGCTGCGGGCCCAGGGCGCCGCGGACCTCCAACGTGTCCGGCAGCTCGAGGCCCGGGTCACCGAGGCGGATGCCCAGCTCGCCGCACTCAGCCTGAACCGGCCGGAGGACCAGGCCCGCATCGCGGAGTTGCAGGCCGAGCGGCAGGACCAGCTCGGCCGCATGGAGGCCCTGCAGCAGGCGGCCGCACGCGGGGAGCAGCAGACCCGGGAGGCCGAGGAGCGAGCGGCGGCGACGATGCGCGACCTCGCCCGCCTGCAGAGCGAACTGCCTGGCCACCTCGAGCGGCTGCGCGCCCTGGAGGCGGAGCGTGACCAGCAGCAGGCGGAACTCGGGGCCCTGCGCGCCGAGCATACCCGGGTGCAGCAGGAACTCGCCGAGGCGGCCGCGCGGCAGGCTGGCCAGGAGGTCTTTGCCCGGCAGGTGCAGGCCGCCCGCAGGCGCCTGGAGTCCTGGAAGACGCGTGCCCAGCAGGCGCAGCGGGCGCTGGAGGCAGCCCAGCAGGCGCAGGCTGACCTGCTCGAGCGCGAGCGGGAAAGTGCCCGGCAGGCGCGGCAGCAGCAGGAGGCGCAGTTCCAGCGGCGGGAAGCCGACCTGCAAGAGCAGCTGGAGGGCGTGCTGGCACGCCTCGAAGCCCTCAGCGCCGCTTCCGCTGCCCCGGCCGGCGGTGTCATGGCCCGTGCCGTCGCGTGGCGTCAACGTGACCGCGCCGGCGCCCGCTCGCCCCTCGCGCGCATCGCGGTGGACAAGCTCCGGGGCGGCCAGATTCCCCCGGGGGCCTCGTTACCCGAGCGGCCTGCCGCGGAACCTGACCCGGCCGCCTGGAACCTGGAGCCGGGGGCGCTGGTCACCCGCATGGAGGGGTTGCTGGAGCGCTGGGGCCAGCAACTGCCGCTGCTCCCGGCCGCCGACCAGCCCCTGCGGCGCAGCATGCAAAAGCGCATCCGCGACGCCCTGGAAGAGTTGCAAGAGGCTCTGGGGGACGGCGACCCCGGGGAGACGCTGGCGGAGGCGCGCCGGGTGATGGCCTCGCTGGTGCCGGAAGGGCCGGGGAACGCGGCTCCGGCTGCCGCCTTGCCGCGCGACGTCGTGCTGCTGACCTCGGATCAGGGCCTGTCCGCCGACGCCCGCCCCTGGGTGCTTCACGGCGGCGTCCTGCGTGACCTGGAGACCGGCGAGGACATGGATCTCACGGTTCCCGGCCTCGAGGAGGGCCGTCTTCCGGCCGAGCTGGACGGCCTGGTGGGGCTGCGGGAGGGCCCGGCCTTCGTGCCGGTGTGGGCTCTGCCGCCCGAGCGCCAGGTCGAGGCGTGGTTGCCCGACAGCTGGTCGGCCTCGCTGGTGGACGCCCTGGCCGGAGGACCGGAGGCCCTCGCGGACCGGGCCGCGCGGCTCTCCAAGGCACAGTTTCGGGTGGTCTGCCGCTCCCTGCCCCTGGAGACCCTGCTGGATTGGACCGGCCGGACCTGGCCCCCGGAACTGCCGGGCGCCCTGCACGACGCCGTGCTCGCGCGCTTCGCGCAGGACCTGCAGGCGCGGGGCGTCTCGCCCCGCCCCGTGCCGGTCCGGGCGGAGCAGGTGCAGCGGGCCCTGCACCTGGGCGACCTGGAAGCGGTCCCTGCCCCCGAGCACGCGGGCGCGCGGGACGGCGTGAGCGTCCCCCTGGGCAGTCTGGACCTGGACCCCCGGGTGGTGGCCGGGCTCGACCCCCGCGCGCGTGAGGGCGGGCTCTACCTCCACCAGGCCCTCTCCCTGGGGCTGATCCGCGGGGCGCGCGCGGGCGGGTACGACGTGGTGCTCTCCACCCCGACGGCGAGCGGCAAGACCCTGGCCTTTTTGCCGGGCGTCCTGGAGGGCGTGCTGCACCAGGGGGGCAACGCGCTCTTCCTCTACCCACTGCGCGCCCTCTCGGCCGACCAGCTGCAGACGCTGGAGGGCGTCCGGAGACGGATGGGAGACGACGCGCCCTCCCTGGGGCGGCACTACGGCGGAGAAGACGTGGATCCCACCGACGGCGTGCCCCGCCTCCTGGTGGCCACGCCCGACAAGCTGAACCACGCCCTGGACCGCCCGTGGGTCCACGCCTTCGCGGCGGGCCTGCGCTACGTGGTGCTGGACGAGGCGCACACCTACCGCGGCCCCTTCGGGGCGCACATGTCGGGCTTCCTGCGCCGCCTGCTGGCCCTGTGCCCGGTGCCGCCCACCCTGATCCTCTCGTCGGCCACCCTGCAGAACACGGTGGCCTTTGCCCGGCTGCTGACGGGGCGTGACACCTTCCGGGTCGCCGGGGCGTCCACCGCGCCCCGCTACCCCCGCCACCTCTACGTGGCGCAGCCGCGGGCGGGGAGGACGCACCGCTCGCACCTGGGAGCCCTGCGGGGTTTCGGCGACGTGATCCGCCAGCGGCAGGGCAAGGGGCTGATCTTCGCGGGGAGCCGGGCGGCGTCGCGCGAGATCGCGCGCGAGCTGCGCCACGAGGCGGACCACCGGGCGGCCCCCACAGCCTTCGCCTTCTACAGCGGCATGCAGAACTACCACGCCGAGCTTGAGCGGCTGCGTGACCAGGACGCGCGGCCCCTGATCGCGGCCTCCACCAGCACCCTGGAAGCCGGGATCGACATCGGAGACCTGGACATGGTCGCGGTGGTGGGCTTCCCGCGGTCGCGCAACAGCTTCAAGCAGATGGTCGGCCGGGCCGGGCGCGCCGGGACCGGCCACCTCGCCTTTCTGCCCGGCGACTCGCCGGCGGACTTCTACTACGCGCGCCCCGACACCCTGCGTCACCTGCTCGCCCGTGACAGCGAGCCGGTCTACCTCCACCCCCACAACCCCATCCTGGTGAGCGGGCACGTCGAGCGGGCCCGGTACGAGGCGGAGTGCGCCGGGCGTGACTCCGGGCCCGCCCTGCTGCACACCCTCTTCCCCGAGGGGCTGCACCCCGAGGACCAGGAGGCCCTGCGCCCGGTCTTCGACCTCCCGGTGCACCGGGTCCGCGCCCCCCTGCTGCGTGGCGACGGGACCGAGCCCCACGTGGTGGTCGCCGTGGGCGGCGCGGGCCAGCCCCGACCCGACGAGCTGAACCTCACCGCCACCGAGGAGGCTGACTGGCTGCTCGAGCGCCTCAGCCCGGAGGCCGCCTACCGGGAGTGGCCCCGCGAGGGCCGCGCGGCCCGCGGCGACCGCTTCTACCGGGTGCTGAGCTGGCGGCGCGGCACCCTGCGGGACGAACCGGGGGCCTTCGCGCAACCGGTCGTGATCATCGCCGTTCGGGACGTCACGGAGAATACCTTGGCCCCCGAGGAGGTGCTCGCCTGCCGGGTGAGGTCGCCGGAGGAGCGCGCGCTCCCGCCGGGCCGGTACGCGCCCCGCACCCGGACGGCGAAGATCCGCCTCGGGGCGCTGCCCACCCGGCTGGACGAGGCGGTGGCCTGCGGTCCGCTCTCCCTGGAGGTCGGCGTCGGTGAGGTGAGGCTCGCCGACGGTGGGGCGGAGTGCGCCGAGCAGGTGGCCCAGGCCCTGTGCGAGTCCACCGGCCGCCGCTTCCGGTCCCCGAGGATGAGGCGCCGCGAACCCGTGGCCGTCGAGGTGCTGGACCGTGAGCGGGTCCGGCAGCACGCCTGGCAGGTGGGCTCCCTGGTGCCCTGGACGGCGCGCCTCCCGTGGGCGGCCTCCTGCCGCCCGGACGACCCGCTGTGGACCGCCTACACCCTCCCGGAGCGGATGACCACCACCCTGCCGGACCTCCTGGCCCAGGCACCCGGGCGGGACCGGCCCCGGCACCTGCCGGACCTGGACCCCCGGCGGCCGGTCCCGGTGCTGCAGGTCAGCCTGCACGAGCACGAGCTGCAGGTGGCCGGCCCCTGTTCGTGTGGGGGAAGCACCACCCTGCGTCCCTTCTGGGAGGAGCACTGGACGCCGGTGTCCGAGCAGCTGCCGGCGCTTCCCGAGGACCCCCGGCGCTGGGAGGCCCACGACCTGGAGCGGCACACCTTCGCCACCGACATGGCGCGGCTCACGCTCCGGGGAGGAGACGGCGCCTCGCACCGCGCCCTGATGCTCGCGCTGGTCAAGGCCATCCCGGACCTGCTGGAGGTCGATCCCCAGGAATTCGGCGTGGGCGTGGTGGCCTGCCCGGAGGTGGGCGACCTGGAGCTGCTCGTGTGGGACGTGACCCCGGGCGGGACGGGCATCACCCGGGCGCTGGAGGACGCGTTGCCGGCGCTGATCGAGGCGGCCCGCGCCCTGCTGGGGCGCGCCCGGGCGTGCACCTGCGAGGGGGAGGGCTGCTTCGGGTGCATCCTGCCGCTCGAGCGCGTCGCCAACCTGATGGTCGCGCCCCCCGGTGACCTGGACGAGGCCAGGCGTATCGACGGCCTCGTGTTCTCGCGCTTTGCCGCGGACCTCGATCTGGCCGGGGCCCTGCGGCTGGGTGGAGGCGGCTCGTGAGGGCCCCGGCCGCCGGCCTCGCGGCCCGCGTGGGCTGGGAGCCCCGCGGGTGGCCGCAGGGTTCCCCCTGGGTGGGCCTGCCCTTTCACCTGCAGCAGGCCCTGCTGGGCCTCGCCCGGCGGGACGGCGCACCGCTGACCGTGGGGGGGGACGGGCGCCTGCTCGCCGGGGCCGAGGTGGGGGTCACGCTCGCGGCGTGGACTGAGGGGGCCGTTCAGGGGCTCGGCGAGGACGTTCACCCCCTGACTCCCGGGGGGAACGTCCTGCGTCGGGCGGGAATGGCCCAGCTCGAGCGGTGGCTCCCCACCCCGGGGGGCCTCTCGCCCGTGCCGGCCATGCCGCTGCACTGGACCGCCGGGGAGCAGGAGACCGAGCTCGAGCCGGAGATGCTGCTCTCGGCCGCGCGCCCCCGGTCCCTGCAGCGCCGGCTGAAGAAGGCCGGGCTGACCCTGCGCCCCGAGGGACCCCACTGGGAGCGCTGGCTGACCGCGGGGCCGGTGCAGGTGCGGCTGTGGTCGCTGGCCTGGCTGGCGCGGCTGGGCGAGGCGATCGCCGACGGGCAGGCCACGCTGCGGGTCCGGCTCCTCGGGGACGACCCTCTGCCCTGGCTGGGTCTGTGGGATGCCCTGGAACTGCTGGTGGCGACCCGCGCCCTGCGCGGCCAGGAGTGGGCGCTGCCGGACGTCGTCGTGGACGCCCCCTCCCCCGGGGAACTGGAGGGGCTCTACCTGGGGGCGCACCTCACGCGCGGAGCGCGCGCCCCGCTGGCAGCCCTGCGGTGGACCCCGGTGCAGACGGCGGACGTGGTGGTGGGCGCGGTGGACGCGGTGGCCCCGGCCGAACTGGGCGCCTTCTGGGCCGCAGAGACGGTCTTGCAGCGCGTCGAGGCCGTCCAGCACCAGATGACACAGCCCGAGGGCATCGGGCGGGCGGTCGTCTGGCCCCGCGAGGTGCTCGACTTCATGTTCTCGCGCTTCCTGGGGCACCCGGCCCTGCGCGACGAGCAGGCGGAGGCGCTCTCCCGGGCGCTGGGGGACGAGCACCTGCTGGTCATCCTGCCCACCGGGTACGGCAAGAGCGCGATCTACCAGATGGTGGGGCTGCTGCAGCCGGGCGTCACCCTGGTGGTGAGCCCCCTCAAGGCCCTGATCGAGGACCAGCTCGCGCATCTGCGGGAGCTGGGCGTGGTGGGGGCGGCGGGCATCACCGGCGACACTGCGGATCAGCGGAAGGTGCTCGGGCAGTTCGGCAGCGGGCGCTACCGCCTCTTCTACTGCGCACCTGAACGTCTGGGCACGCACGAGTTCCGCCGCTACCTCGAGCAGCTGCTCTCCGCCAACCAGGTGGCCCAGATCGCCGTGGACGAGGCGCACTGCGTCTCGGAGTGGGGACACGACTTCCGCAGCTCCTACATGGACGTGCGCCGGCTCAGCCATGAGCTGGGCGCGAGGACCGGGCAGCCCGTGCCGATCCTGGCCTTGACGGCGACCGCCTCGGACCAGGTGCGCCAGGACGTCATGCGGGCGCTGGAGATCCCGCGCGACAACACGGTGCATCACCACAGCAGCGACCGGCCCGAGCTGAGCTTCAGCGTGCACGCGGTGGATGGCCGTCAGGGACCCCAGGCCCGGCTGACGGCCCTGACGAACGTCTTCCGCGAGGTTCTGCCACGGCTCTTCCCGAAGGACCTGCTTGGTCGGCGGCGTGAGGATGCCCGCTTCGAGGCGGGTGCGGTCGTGTTCGTGCCCTACACCGAGAACCGTGAGCGGGCCCTGTTCCGCGGCAACAACTCGGTCGTGGCCGAGCATCTCGGGACCGTCTTCCCGGCCGGACACCTGGGTGTCTCGGGGAGCGTGTCGCCGGGGGCGTGTCCCCGTTGCGGCAGCCACGCGTTCTTCCTGGATTACGGGCGGCCGTACTGCACCCGTTGCGAGGCCCACTTCGAGCGGCAGGAGATCAACACCCTGCCGGCGGCGAGCTGGAATGCGCGGGTGGCCCAGACCCAGCAGGATTTTCTGGACAGCCGCCTGCCGGTCCTGGTCTCCACCAAGGGCTTCGGCATGGGCGTCGACAAGGCGAACATCCGTCTGGTCGCCCACCACGTCATGTCGGGCAGCCTGGAGGGCTACTACCAGGAGGCCGGACGTGCGGGGCGCGACGGTCAGCATGCCCACGTGGCGATGGTGACGGTGCTGCCACACGCGGGCTGCCGGGCAGAGTGGCTGGACAGTGGCCGGCTGACGAACCTCAAGCCCGGCGAACCCGTTCCACTCCCGTGCCTGAGTCGGAACGCCGACGGGTACCACAAGCTGGAGTGTCCCTACCGGCTGACCGAGCTGTGCGATCTGGGGCAGCAGGCGGCCTTCATCAACAACAGCTTCCCCTCGGCCCGCGAGGAGTTCGACAAGATCAAGGCGATCACGGCGCAGGTGGAAGGGCGGCGCACCGTGGACGTCTTCTGGGCCAAGGGCAAGGGCGGCCAGCACGATCAGCGGGTCACCGAGCGTGCGCTGGCGCGCCTGGTCGCGCTGGGGCTGGTGCGGGGCTACCAGAAACGGACCTCCTGCTACGTGGTGACCATCAACCCCGACTGGAAGGCGGCGGAGGCGGTCGACGCCCTGGAGCAGGAGCTTCGAGCCTACGACGAGATGAGCGGCTCCCCGGGAGCCTCGCTGCGCCGCTTCGAACAGTGGCGGGCCTCCATGCTGACCGGCCCGAAGGGCTACGTGACCTACGGGGCCCCACGGCTGCTGGAGACGCTGTACACGACGGTGCGCGACGCGCGGCTGGCGAGCCTGCTCAACCTGTACCGCTTCGCGGCGCTCTCGCCGGGCGAGTGCCGCCGGGCCTTCCTGCGCAGCGCTTTCGAGACGACTCCGCTCGACCAGGACTACGCCTGCGGCTTTTGCGACTCCTGCGTCCCGGACCTGGCCTTTGAGGTGGAACGGGCCCGCCAGCCCCTGAGTGCCCAGGAGAAGGAACTGATCGCGGTCGGGGAAACGTTCGAGGCGTTGCAGGGCGGGGCCTTCAAGCTTCCCCACGTCGTCGCCTTCCTGGAACAGTGCGTGGCCGCCGGGGCCGCGACCAGCATTCTGGGCCGCGCGACCTACCTGCTGGAGCAGCGGCCCAACGACCTCACCCTGCTGTTTGTGGGCTCGGCGTTGCAGGCGCAGGCCGGGAAACTGGAGGGCGCCGGTCAGCTGGTGGAGCGGGCCGTCACGGTCATGCGCCGGGGCCCCCCCTCCGCCGAGCAGCTGCATGCCTACCTCGCGGCACTGCAGGAGACCCAGCCCGGGCTGGTGGTCCGGGTGTGCGCGGCCGTGGGCGGACCGTTCGACGACCCCAGGGGCAAGCCGCTGGCGGTCGAGGTGCTGCGCCAGGAAGAGCCTGGGTTGGCTGATCGTCTGCAAAGAAGCTGGGCGCTGCTGGGGATGGTGCGCCACGCCCAGGGACTGCTGGACGTGGCCGGTCCGGTGACGAGACCGAAGACGACAACTCAGGGCGCGCGGCGCCAGGAAAAGGTGAGGAAATGACCGCTTCGTATCTGGATGAGACGTGGTTCGAGGGCCAGGCGGGGGAACTCGCGGCCCTGCAGACCAGGCTGCGGGAGCATCTCGACGTGATCGCGCTGGCCGCGGGGCAGTTGCCCGACCTGGTGGCGCAGGTCCAGCGTCTGGAACAGCGTGAGCAGGAGACGCTGCGGACATTGGAGGCCACGCGACTGGCGGCCCAGGATGAGCTGCGGGCCGCGCTCGGCGCGGCCGTCTTCCAGGTGGAGGGGAAGTCCGGCGAACTCGTTCGGCACCTGGCGGCGCAGACGCAGGAATCCCAGACTTCCCTGGGGGAGGCCGCGGCTCGACTCCAGCAGGGCCTGCACGAGCAGCATGGGGGGCTTCAGCAGCAGCTGCACGAACAGTTCCAGGCGCTGCTGGAGACCCTCCCAGCCACAGCCCGGCGGATGGAACAGCAGGCCGCGGAGATCCGGGAAGGGTTGGAAGCCCGTCTACAAGGCTTCCAGGCAGAGGCGGGAGAGCAGGTGCAGCGGCTGCTGCACACCGTCGATGCGACCCTGCAGGCCGAGTCCGCTCGGCTCCACGGGCTCGTCGTGCAGCAGGGCCAGCGCGTCGCCGAGGTTTCGGCGGCCCTGGAGCGTGAGCACCAGACGCTGGAGCGAGACCTGTTGGACCTCCTGCAGGACACCTCCCAGCGCCTTGAGCAGCGCTTGACCGAGGCTGAGGAGCGGGCCGTCGCCCGAACCTCGCAGCTTGAAGCGCGTCTGGCTGCCCTGGAGACACAGCTGGAGCACCTGCGGGGCGGGAACGAGCGGCTCACGGCGGAAGTCGCGGCCGCCCGGCAGGACACCGGGCAATTGCGGACGGACCTGCAGACGGCGGCCGAGCGGCTGGACACCCTGACTCAGGCCGCCGACACCCTGCAGCTGGACGTCGGCACCCGCTTTCAGGCGGTCGAGCAACTGGTGCGTTCCCAGGAGCACCGCTGGCAACAGGATGTCTTGCAGCTTCGGGCCGCGCAGCAGGACCAGGCCAGACAGGCCCTGGCCGACCTGCAGGTCGTGCAGGACCAGCTCAGCGCCCGCCTTGACGCCCGGACCGATGAGGTCGGGCAGCGGTTGGAGAACGCCTTGACTCAGGAAGCTGTCCGGCTCGACACCCGGCTCAAGGACCTGGAAGCTCGGGTCCAGTCCGGGCAGGCGACGACGCAGCGGGAACTCGGGCACCTGCGGACGGGACTGGATGCGGTGACCACCGGACTGGCCGCAGCGGCCCAGTTGACGCAACAGGTGCGAGCGGAGCTGCAACAGCGAAGCGAAGCCCTGGAGATCAGCGTCCGACAGGGTCTGGATACCGTCCGGCAGGAGACCCGGCGGGCCGAGCGGGCGGCCGCCGAGGAGGCCGCCCGTGCCGCCGAACGTGCTTCGGCGCTGGAAAGGCGGCAGCAGGACGCCCAAGCGGCCCTGCAAGGCCACCTGAGCACCCTGCAGGCCGACATGGCGGCTGCGGGCGCGCAGGTGACCAGGACGGGTGACCGTCTGACGTCGTTCCTGTCCTGGTTCGGGCAGTCGGGGGCCTGGGCGCGGCTTCACGGAAAGCCGGAGCATTGAGGTCCCGAAGGGGGCGAGACCTGAATAGATGCGCTCCATGTCCTGCCCTCGCCCGTGCTGGCGCTGCCCCGGGTTCCGAATTGATGGCGTGCCTCAACCGTTTCAGGCGCTCCGCTGGGCAGTGTCGCGAGCCTCTCCCCAACGATCGGCTTGGCCGAGGACGGCATGACGAAGTTCGGCGACCTGGGCACCGGCGGGGCCGGAACTCGCGATCCTGCGGCAGTGCGCGGCATGGGGGGAACCCTTCGCGGCGGACATTCTGGGTGCGCCGCTGTGGGTCCTGCGGTTGCAGCCCCTCTTGCTGTGGGTGTTCCGGGGACGCGGGGGGAGCGGGTGGCTGGGCTGGCTTTGAGAGCATCTCCGCTGGGGTTGGTTGTCCCACGTACGCGCGAACATGGCCCTTCATCGTTCATGCCAGGGGCTGGGAGCCGTGGATGCACGCCTCAGGTGAACCCCACCGATTGTTCGACGGTCCCCGAGAGTTTGCCGTCTCGACCTAGACCTGATCTACCGCCCGCGTGCTCATCGGGCCCTGGCAGGTACTCGGAGAAAGTGGCAGGGTGTGAAGGAAGACCGGTACCTGACCCGGACACTCCTCTGCGAAGTCTTTCACCCTCCCGTGGCATCTCGGTCGGATGACCGTCCGCAGACGTTCCGGCGAAGGTACCGTCCACCCCGTGATCCTGAATGGCCAGGTCGTGAGCTACCGGGGTCTGGCCTCCTACCAGGACCCAGCCACCGGCAAGCAGCGCCGTAAGTCGGTGAGCCGCAAGACCCGGGAGGAAGCCAAGCGGGCCCTCGCGGCCCTGCTGCGCACCCTCCCGAAGGCCAGGCCAGTGAGGCGCCGCACGGCCGAGCCCCCCAGCCTGCCCCCCGCTGAGGATGCCGCCTCACTGCACGCCTTCCTGCTGCGCTGGCTGGCCTACAAGGAGCGCGACGTGCGCCCGTCGACCTACCGCACCTATGTGCAGAACCTGAACCCCGTTCTACCCCACGCGGGGAATCGGCTTTTGAGCGCCCTCTCCGTGCTGGACATCGAGGACCTGGTGCAAGCACTTCACAAGGAGCACGGTCCCCGTGGGGCGGGCCGGTCCCTGCACACCCTGCGGATGGCCCTGCGCCAGGCGGTGCGCTGGCAACTCGTGCCCCTCAACGTGGCGGAAAACGTCCGCAAGCCCAAGGTCGGGCGACAGGAGACCCTGGTCTGGACCCCGGCCCAGGCGGCCAAGTTCCTCGAGGCCGCGCGTGGGCACCGCCTGTACCCCCTCTTCGCCCTGGCCCTGAGCACCGGGATGCGCCGGGGGGAACTGCTGGCCCTGCACTGGGGGGACGTCGACCTCGAGGCCCGCGAGATTACCGTCCGGCACAACCTCGTCAAGGACGCGGCCGGACGGTACGGTGTGGGCCAGCCGAAGACCGAGACCGGGCACCGCCGCATCCTGCTGGCCGAGGACACGGTCGACCTCCTGCGGGAACACCGGGAGCGGGAACAGCGGGGGAGACGGGCGCCGCGTCCCGGCGATTTCGTGTTCACGGCGGCGTCGGGAAACTATGTGCAGGGCCGCCACCTCGACCGCACCTACCGGGCCCTGATGGAGGAGGCGGGCGTGCCGCGCCTGCGCTTCCACGACCTGCGGCACACGGCGGCGAGCCTGCTGATGCGGCGGGGCGTCCCGCCCAAGGTGGTGGCGGACCGGCTGGGGCACGCGGACGCCAGCTTCACCCTGAAGGTGTACACCCATGTGTACGACGACCAGCGGGCCGCGGCGGCCCTGCCCATGAGCGAATTGCTGGGGGCGGAAAGCCGGGGAAACCCACAGGTCTCGCACCCCGGGTCGGCCGTTGAGCTGGAGCAGGGGCTGGAGGCCCTGAGGCGGCTGCATCAGGCGCTGGGGGCGTTCCTCGAGACGGCGCCCGAGTGGGCGAGGACGGCGGTGCAGGGGATGGCTGGCAGCCGGTAACGGGAGAACCGTGGGGCTGCGACGCACACCCCTGGTGCCCTGCTGACAGGGGCTCGGTGCCCAGAAAGAACGGAGAGAAGGGCGCCCCTCCCAGCGCGGCGGCTCCTAAGAAAAAGTGAAGGTCGACTCATTATACAGCGCTCTGTCGTACGATGAAGAACCATGGCGGGTGCAGCCAAATTACAGATACTCGAGGCACGGATCGATGCGGAAAAGAAGGAAACCATCGGCGCGGCCGCCGCCGTGCAGGGCCTGTCCATCAGTGACTTCGTGATTCAGGCGGCCTATGCCCGCGCGCTGGAGACGCTCGAGGCCCACCGCACCCTGCAACTGTCCGCGGCGGATCAGCGCCTCTTCGTGGAGACCCTGATGAACCCGCCCGCCCCGAACGACGCCTTGCGGGAGGCGGCCGCCCGCAGCCGGGAACGCTTCGGTTCGTGACCGTCTCCCTGCGCGTCGTGCCCTTCAGACCGGACTACGACACCAGCGCCTTCGGAAACCTGGACGAGCACCCGACGGCCTACCTGAAGGAAGCCTGGGTGCCCCGCGTGCAGCGGGACCTGAACACCGGCCAGGCCGCCGTCTTCTGCAGACGCACCGGCTCGTTGAACTGCGCCAGGCTGTAGGCCTCAACGAGGAGGGCCTGGCACAGTGGCTGGGCATCCCGCTTTTCTGCGTCTCCCGCATCGAACGCGGAGACCTCGACCACACTGAGATCGTCACCCTGCGGGCCTTCCCCCGGGCTCTCGGCGGGAACTGGAGATCACCCTCAGGCTCGCCGACGAGCGCCTCACGCTGGGCTGACCTTTGGGGTCCGTAGGCGTCACACCCATGACTCGGTAGAGTCCTTAATCAGATCAGATGTGAGCCGATTGGCCCGGGATATTCGAATCACCGGCTCAGGTCACCTCGCCTGCGCGGCGCCCCTGTTCACTGTTCGTGTTCACAGACAAGTGCTCGGAAGACAGGCTGGGCCGGGTGGAAGTTCACGTGCTGGGGAAGACCGGGGGTTCGAGCGCTTCCGCGGGGCGTGGAAACTACGACGGGCGTCCCCATGCCCTGCCGTGCGCAGGGGGAGAGGCCCGCGAGCCACGAGCCGACTCCATCTTCCCAACGACACCCATTGGGCCTTTCTATCCCGGCCGGATGCTGTGACTTGCGCGCCCCATACATTGTTGAGGTGGCGGTGGTTGCGGGAGCTGAGGACCATGGGGGCGGCTGCGGCGGGTGTGGTGACTGCATCTCGGACGGCACCAGGGAGCCAATTTCCACGGAGTGCCAGGAATGTCCGGGGCGGGTTCGGAACGCCGTGCCCTCCGGGTCCACTGCCCCTGACATGCTGGGAGCATGTTCCGAGTTTGGCCCTCCCGTGAAGAGCTCTACGACCTGGTGTGGTCCAAACCGGCCGAGGAGGTGGCCGCCGACCTCGGCATCACGGGCACAGCCCTGACCAGGGCCTGCGCGCGGCGCAACATTCCCAAACCCCCTCGCGGGTATTGGGCCCGGCTGCGGGCGGGACAGCCGGTGAACCGGGTCCCCCTGCCGAAGAGCGCGACCCCGCCGAAGAAGGCCAGGGCGGAGCGGCCCACCTTTGTGCCACCCCCTGTGGCGCAGACATCCCCCCGTCCCCGGGTGGTGCAGCGCACCGAGCGGGCCTACGAGGGGGCGGACACCGACGTGTGGGGCCGCCTCGTCCCCTCCTGGACCGGCACGTCCGAGTACCTCGACCTCATGGTCTCCCGCGACGCCCTGCCGCGGGCGTTGCAGGTCATGGCACGGCTGATCGAGGAGGCCCGCGCCGTGGGGATGACTGTCACGGCGCAGCACCGCTCGACCTTCCTCGCGGTGGCGGGCGAGCAGGTCCGGCTGCGCCTCAAGGAGAAGGTTCAGGCACAGGAGGGGCTACCGCTGTTGCCCGCCCGCTCCACCTGGGACACGCCCTCACGGCAGAAAGCGCGGGGGACGGGGGAGCTGAGCCTGCTGGTGCTGGACCCCACAGGGGACGTGCCCACGGCCTCCTGGCGCGACGGACCCCTCCCGCTGGAGGACCAGATGTCCGGGATCATCGGCGCGTTCCGGGCGGTGCCGCGCCGGGCCGAACAGCGGCGACGGGATGAGGCGGTGGCGGCCGAGCGCCGCCGGCAGCAGGAGCTGGAGACCCAGCGGCTGCGGATAATCGAGGCGCAGCGGCAGGCGGAACTCCGGCGGCGGCGCGAGGAGGAGCAGGCCTGCCGGGAGACGCTGCTGGCCCACGCCCGGCGCTGGGAGGAGGGCCAGCGGCTGCGGGCCTACCTCGACTGGGTACAGATCCAGATGCAGGGCGCCCCCGACGCCGGGACCGAGGCGTTCCAGGGCTGGCTGGCGTGGGCCGAGCAGGAGCTTCTGGTACTTGATCCCGTTCGCAGCGGGGAGCTGACGGCCCTGACCGTCCGGGTGCAACGGATGACCGGGTGGCCGCCCCTCGAGGAGGTGATTCCCGACTCACGGCGTTGAGGGAGAGGACCTGTGGGCTTGCCGTTCCCAATGGACCAGCCGTGCAATGACCGAGGCTATCTCCAGCGTGGGGAGGTGGGCGCGCCCACCTCCCCCACGTCGACCACTTGAGGTGGCTGGCTCACCCGGTAGCGCGTGTCGCACACGGCAGCATTGAGGTACTGCACGCCGCCGCGCTCCTCCCGGCCGTACCCCTCGTGGATGTGCCCGAACACGTGGACCCGGGGACGCAGGCGCTCGATCACCCGGCCCAGGTGCGGACACCCGACGGCCTGGCCCTCCAGCAGCACCCGGTCGAGGATGCCCCGGGGCGGCCCGTGGGTCACCACGACGTCCACCCCCGCCGGAAGTTGTCCCCAGTGTTGCCGCAGCTCCTCGTCGGTGCGATTGAAGGCCCAGTCCATGAACTCGGGCGTGACGGGACTGCCCCAGAACCGCACGCCGTCCAGCTCCACCCCCGAGTCGTTGAGGTAGGTGATGTTGTCCGGAATCAGCCCCTCGGCGAGGTGGGGCGTGCGCTCGAAGGCGAAGTCGTGGTTGCCCGCGATCATCACGCGGTGCCGGAAGTCGCCGACCCGGCCGAACCAGCTCAGGAAGCGGCCGATCTCGTCGAGCCGCCCGTGACCGCTCACGTCCCCGGCGTGCAGCAGGACGTCCCCGGGCGGAAGACGGACCTGATCGTGCAGGCCGTGGGTGTCGGAGAGGCAGACCAGCCTCATGGGCAGGCTCCTCTGACGAGCTCATGCCCGGTGTGCGGAGGGGAACCACGCCCCCACCAGGAGGAGTTGTTCCGGTGGCCAGGCTTCACCGCCCCAGCGTAGCCCCGGAACTGCGGCGGGGCGGCCCGATGTGCCCTGGCCCTCACCTTCCGGGCCCTGCACGGACGAGGACGGCGGCCTGGCCGTGGTCGGGTGACCAGACGACCCTGTGCTCCGGCAGTGCTGATCACCTGGCCCCTGGCGTCCAGCCGTGCTCACAGGGTTGGACGTGCCCAGGCGTCCAGTGCCATGAGCACGCCCGGGTGCGCAGCCTGATGCCGTCAGAGCAGGCCCAGCTCCTGGTCGAGGTCGACCAGGGCTTGCAGGGCCGCCCGCTGCCACACCCCGTCGCGCACCATCCGGGCGATGAGCGCCGCGATGTTCCAGGCGTCGTCCGCCCCCCGGTGGTGGGTGCCCTCCAGGGGCAGCCCCGCGTGCCTCAGCGCCCGGGCCATCCCCGCCCGCTTCAGCCCATACCCGGCCGCGTACACCCCCTTGGCATTGGTGTGACCCGGGCAGAACGGGGAGGGGACTTCTTCCCCGCACTGCCGCTCGAACTGCCGGCGGTCATAGTCGCCCCAGCTCGCCCACGGGCGGGAGGCACTGTCGAAGTCGCGCCGCAGCACCTCGCAGGCTTCCCGGAAGGAAAGACCGCTCGCTACCTCGGCGGCCGTAAGGCCCGTCAGTTGGGTACAGAACGCGCTGACCTCGGAGTGCTCGGGGCGCACGAGCAGGCTGCGTTTCTCCACCCGCTCCAGGGTGCCGAGATCGAGGACGCACACGCCGATCTCGATGATCTCGTTCTGTTGACCGGGTGGAGGCTCACCTTCCCAGCAGGTCGCTTCCACGTCGATGACATTGAGCAGGGGCATCAGCTGTACTCCTCCCCGGTCTCCTTCTTCGCGTAGGCGTCGGTCGGCGGTCTTGCTGAGGTTGGCGCGGCCCCCGCCGGTCTCCTTCTTCGCGTAGGCGTCGGAGATCAGCTTGAGGCTCAGGTCCCGCCCGTCAGCGGTGAGGCGCGGGACGAGCGGCGTCACCACGATCCCCTCGCGGATGTGCAGCCCCTGGCCCGAGACGGTCTCCAGGCCGTTGCGCAGCCCCCGCAGGGTCGCCACGTCGAAGGGTCCCTCGTACAGCCGCGGGACGGCGTGCTCCACGAACCACGTCGGCCAGTCTGGGCGAGCCAATACCCGGCCCTCGTGAATGAGCTTGAACACGAACACCGTCGGGTGGCGTTGCCCATAGGTGAAGCCCTTCTGCACCGGGACGACCTCGCCGAACACCTGCACCTCGCCACTCGGGAAGGCCGCGTCCGCCGCCCCGAACAGCCCGACGTTGCGGGCGGCCTGCCAGTACACGTTGCCCGCGTTCTCCCTGAGGGTGAGGCGGTTGCGGGACAGCCCCTTGCTGGTGACCAGCCACTCCCCTGCCGCGGTGCGGTAGTACACGCCTTGCGAGCCGTGCAGCTTCTCGTGGGCCAGGACGGGCTCCCCCTCCCGGAACTCCCCGGCGTAGATGCCGAACTGCTCCACGTCGTGATGGGTGTAGTGCCTCACCACCGGAAGTGGGGCGACCTCGCCGGCCATGTGCAGCGGGATGGGCGGTTCCCAGAAGGTGATCCCCAGATGCTCGGACAGGTCCTCGCCAAAGGGGAGGTCCTCCAGCCCTTCGCCGGGCAGGATCACGCCCTGGGAGAGTTCGCCGCGCAGGCGGACGGGACCGACCCGGTTGTGCTCGGGGCCATGCAGGTACGAGGCGCCGGTCTCCGAATTGACATACCGCTTTGCCAGCTGGGGAGGCAGGACGGCGCGCTCGGGAGCGATGACGATGGGGTCGCCGTCCTGGAACTCGCCCTTGCGGACGACGAGCTGGAAGGCGCCGACCTTGCACAGTTCGAGGCGGTCGGCGCCCTCGTGGGGGAAGAGGCGGGCGCGCTCCTTGATGACGTGACGTTCGGCCATGATGGTTCTCCTGTTCGGCAGACTCCGGGCTGCCGCAGCGGAGCCTAACCGAGGCCAGAAGGGTGAACATCGGCCATCCCGCCCACACGGGACTACGCGAGGTGGCGCAGCGGGCAGACACGAAAACGCCCCTTGCGGGGCGCTCTCAGGCCTTGAAGTTCTGACTCATCGCGTGGGCATACCTCGGCAATCCGTCGCCCCACCCGCCCAGGATGAAGGTGCCCCGGTACGTCTCCGGCACGATGGTGTCCGCGTAGCCCGCCACCTGCACCAGGTAGACCAGCACCTGCGGGTTGACCTGCTCCCGGTACGTGCGAATCAACTTGGGCACGTCGATGTAGTGCCCGCCGCCCGGCCAGATGTAGTCACGGTACGCCTTCGGGTGGGTGCCGTACAGCCCGCCGTGCCCGGCCTGCATGTCGCTGTACACAAACACGTGATCCCAGTGCTCCCGGTTGCGGATCGCCCGATCCCAGAACAACCAGATGCCGTTTTCCGTTCCCATCCCGATGTCCTTCGCCAGCCGCTCCGCCCGCTCCAGGTTCGGCATGACTTTGCCTTCGACCCGGAAGGTTTCCAAGCGGTCGCCAAACACACCGACGTACCCCTCGTCCGCCCGGCGAGCCGTGAGCACGGCGCTGAGGTTGGCAATGGTGCTCACCTGCATGCGACCCATGCTCGACGTCGCCGTCCCCTGCGCGCTGCCGCTGTTGTCGCACAGGCTCATCACCCGGCCCGGGAAGCGGGGCAACTCACCCAGGCTGACTTCCAGAGCGTCCTCGATAGCGCTCAGGACAGACTGAGGAGCTTTCACCTCCTGCACCGCACGGTAGGCGCTGTAGTAGCGGAAGGGGAGCTGCTTGCCCTTCGCCGCCCCCTCCACCAGCTTGCCGGTGAAGAGTTCGGGGGCCACGCCATGCTTAAACAGGTTGCGAAGGTTGCGCAGCAGGGCCATGTGCCCCATCACGTTCACCGCCTCTTCCCACTGGGCCTGGCCGCTGCCCTGCGCGCTGATCAGGCTCTCCCAGGTCTCGCCGTCCAGCTTCAGCTCGCTCCGCATGAGCTGATCAATCGCCGGGCTGGAGGCATGGACAAGATTCACCACGTCGAGGGTCTTCACACCGCGGCCTTCCAGGCGGTACTTCGCCAGGGCGGTGGGGGACACGCCCTCCAGCGCCGTCTTCCACGCCTTCTTCAAGCTGTTGGGAATGGGCTTGCCGTAGGCGGCAAGTTGATACGCGAGACCGGTGGCGCACTCGTCGGGGCGGCGGACGATCTGCGGCGCGTACTCCCGGACCAGACCCGTGCCGCGCACCTGGATGTGGTTGGCGGCGCGGACCAGGATGACCTGGGGCGTGACGCGGATGTTCCACTCCCCACGCAACTCGGCGGCCAGCCGCAGGGTGCCAGGGGCGTCGACGACCAAGGCAGCGTCGATAGCCCGTTCCAAGCGCTGAGCGGGCGTGAGGCCGCGCCAGTCCTGGGGGTCCAGAGCGCCTAGCGTGGCGTTCAGGTGGGCGAGATGGGCCTCATCCAGCCGGCCAGGGTGCACGCGCTGCGGACGGGTATCCGCAACATCCCGGGCGTAATACATGGGCTCGCCGAAGAAGCAACTGGCGGCCATCACGCGCAGGGTCTGGAGGGGGTCGGTGAGGTCGTAGGACGGCCCGCCCATGAAGTTCAGGTGCGGCTTGGCCGTCTTGTTCTTGAGGCGGTTGATGAAGCTCATGGGCATGACCTCCTTTGTCGGGGCAAGAAAAGGGCCAGTGGGAGAACGTCGCCCTCCGGTGTCGGTTTCTGTCCAAGAGAAGGAACCGGAGAACTCACTGCCCACTGGCGGTGCTGGACGCCCGGAGAACATGGCGCGGCGGGACGCAAGCGCTCTACCACTGAGCTACACCCGTTGCCAGGTGGCGGGACTCGAACCCGCGACCACTCGATCCAAAGTCGAAGGAACCGCCGCTCTCACTGCCGAGCGAGGGAAAGTATGGCGAGCGCGGAGAGAACCTACATGCGCCGGTTGATCACGGCTCCATAAGCGTTTTGGTCAGCCTCACCTCTTGCCCCTCTTCCGCAATCACCTGACCGCCGTGGAGTGAAGCCACTTGGAGAATGGAGATCGGGCGCGGCACTCCTCATTCCGAAGAGATCATTTCCTTGTCCTGCCAGCCAAGCCCTGGTGTTCGGAGACGACGGCCCCATCGGTGTGGCCATCCCTTTCAGAGAAGTGGAGGCCGTTCCCTTCAGGAGATGCTGGCACAGCGGCTGGCAGCTCGCAGTCCCGCGTTTCCCGCATCAAGCGCGGCGACGTCCACCATACCGAGATCGTCGCGCCGCGGGCACGTACTGAGGCGCTGGGTGGGGAACTGCAGATGACCGTCAAGTTAGGTGATAAACGCCTGACCCTCGGCAGACCCTTGGGATTGCCGAGGCCAGCGAGCTCTCAGCGTCAACCGTCTTCAACGTCGGGCGTTCTCGCCCCCTGTCGCCCAACGCCTTCCCGGGTCAGGAGGTAGCTGGTGCTGCGGCCACCCGCCCCCGGGTCCACCCGGAGGATGCCCCTGTCCACCAGATCATTCAGATCGCGGACGGCCGTGGGCTTCGAGCAGCCCGCCAGCGCCGCGTACTTGCTCGACCGCAGCTTGCTGTTCAGGCCATCCAGCACCTTGTTCAACACCTTGATCTGACGCCCGTTCAGCTCCACGTCACGGTGCACGTCCCAGAAGCCCTGCTTGTGGCGGACCCTCTCCAGGACACCCTCGGCCGAGGTGAGCGCCGCCTGCAGTTGGTCGATGAACCAGACGATCCAGGCGGTGAGGTCCATCCCGCCCCGCTGGGTGACCTCCAGCACCTCGTAATACGCCGTTCTCTCCCGCTCGATCTGGGCCGACATGGAGTAGAACCGCTGGTCGGTGCCGTCCGCCCGCGCCAGCGCGAGGTCGGTGATGGCGCGGGCGATCCGGCCATTGCCGTCATCGAACGGGTGGATCGTTACGAACCACAGGTGCGCCACGGCGGCCTGGACCACCGGGTCGAGCCGGGCCGTGCCGAACCAGGCCAGGAATTGGTCCATCTCTTGGGGCACACGTTCCGCCGCCGGGGCCTCGAAGTGCACGCGCTGGCGGTCCAAGGGTCCACTCAGGACCATCATCGGCCCCTCGTGGTCGTCGCGCCACGCCCCCACGATGATCTTTCTCAGGTTGCTGCGGCCGCTGGGAAACAGGGCCGCGTGCCAGCCAGACAGCCGCTCGGCGTCGAGCGGCGCATCGAAGCGCCCGGTGGCGTCCAGCAGCATCTCGACGACGCCCTCGATGTGGCGGGCGGCCGGGGGAAGGCCGGCCACGTCCATGCCGAGCCGCCGGGCGATGGAGGACCGCACCTGCGTGACGTCCAGGTGTTCGCCCTCGATCTCGCTGGATTTGGTGACGTCCTGAACGAGAACGGAGAGCACGGTCTCCTGTCGGGCGTCGAACCCGAGGGCGGTCATCGCCGTGATCAGCGCTCCCCGCCGGAAGTGGACGTCCGCCAGCGTGGCCCCGAAGGCTGAGGCGTCCCAGTGGAAGTTCGGCCACTCAGGTCTCTCGTGCGCGTACACCGGTTCCCCGCCACCCATGATTCGATTGTAGTCCCTAATCGAGTCAGATCTGAAACGTTTACGTCAGGGGTCCTGGGTGTCGCGGCGGGCCCTCTCGCTTGAGCACCTCCCGGAGGGTGCTTGCCGGACGTCCACCGGCGGCTGAGCCGTCACCCTCGTGGACATGAGCCCGTTCGCGGTGGACGACCGACGACGCTGGAAAGCGGGCCGGGTCGCCTCCCGTCACCAGCCTTCCACCTCGGCGGCGACGTCATGCTCCTCCACCGCCACGTAGCGCCGGGTGGTGTCGACCGAGGAGTGCCCCAGGAACAGGGAGACCCGGGTGAAGTCCTTCGTCGCCCGGTACAGCCGCGTCCCGGACGTCTTGCGGGCCGCGTGGAAGCCGCGCCACCGGTGGCCGGCCGTGCGGAACGCCTGGTGCAGCCGGTAGGATGCCTGGCCGTAGTCCCAGTCGAAATATCTTCCGTTCGCGTCCAGCACCGGCAGGGCGCCCAGGGCCGCGCGCACCCGCGCTCCCAGGGGCACCCGCCGGACCTTCCCGCCCTTGCCGCGCACGGTCAGCCGATTCCCCTGGATGTCGCCCGCCCCCACTCCCAGCGCCTCACCCACCCGCAGGCCGGCGTGGGCGCACAGCAGCAGCAGGGCGGCGAGCCGGGGGCCGCAGTGGGGGAGGACGGCCTCGATCTCGGCCAGGTACGGCGGGTTCCTCACGATGCCGGGCGTGGGGTCCGCGGGGACGTAGACCTCGTCGAAGGGCTGGACCTCCGTCGCGCCCGCCCAGCGCAGCGCCCGGTACAGGGCCCGCACCCCCGCGGTGTACTGGGCGATGGTGGCGGCCGCCAGGACGCCGCGCTTGCCCTTGCCCTGGGTGGGCCGTCGCTGCAGGTGGGCGAGGTAGCGCGCCCCGTCGCGCCGTCCCGGGCGGAGCAGCATCATCCCGCCGTGCCGGGCCCAGGGCACGAAGTCGCGCACGGCCAGCGTGTAGGCCGCCAGGGTCTTGGCACTCGTCCGGGCGCCCTGGCGGCTGGCGGTCGTCATGTACGCCTGGGTGATCAGGACGAGGGCGTCCACGTCGTAGGTGGCCGCGGCCTCCACCGCCCGGACCCGCAGGCCCTGGTCGGTCAGGTTGGCGTAGCTCAGGGCGTCCCGCAGGAAGGCGAGGTCGGTGGGCACGGCTGCATTTTAGAACCAAGGGAAATTAGTTCTAACCTGAAAGCCTGCGGCGACGGCTCCCAGCGATCTTGGAGGCCAGCTTGAGGCTGCTCCTCAGAGTATGAGTCGCGCGGCCTGACGCGTGATCTCAACCTGGCCGTGGCATTTCCCCCTTCCCACACTCAAGGAGGCTGTTGGGTGGCTTCTTAAGATTCAGTGAAGACCACAGGCGGAAGCAAGCCCAAAGGCCGTTCTTGGGGAGGAAACCCAGATACGCCGCACCCCAGCCTGACCTTTTAATTACATCAAAGCTGTAAAATAAGCGTCTGCGGTTTTGACATTCACCATGTAATTGTTATACGGTCACGTTATGACCCCCTTCGACTCCTGGCGGGGCTGGACTGGCACCGTTCAAGCCGCCCTGGCAGTCCTGCCCCAACTCGCCAGCGAGCTGGACCTCATGCTGGACCTCCCCAACGAGCGTGTCCTGCGCGATTGGCGCGCCAAAGGCCTCATTACCAAACACCAGCGCCTTCTCACCGGCCACAACCTTCTGGAAATCCTCCGCGCGAAACAGCTGCGCGACCTTGACCTGCCCAACACCCTCATCCGGCAGCACCTGCACGAGCAGACCGACACGGATCTATTGGCCGCCCTCACCGGCATCACCCCCGCACCTGCCACAAGCAGCGCCCCCGCAGAATTGACAGCGGACCTTACTGAAACTGACCGTGTCCTTCAGCAACTCGCCGCCGCCATCCTCGACCAGTACAACCGTGTCACCCACGGCAAGCTCGTCGGCATCTACACCGACATTCCCCTCAGCCTGCGCCAGGCGCAGGCATACCTCAGCCGCATGAACTTCCGTTTCGGCGGCTGCACCATCAACCTCTCTAGCGTTCACGAACTCCTCCATGCCTGCACTCAGCCTCTCAGCGATTGGGCACCCCGTCCCCTCGCCGAACATCCCGAACACCACGACGTCATCCTGATCGAGGACGACCTGTACACCCCCAGCCCCGACTGCGCTCTCCTGGCCGAGCAGGGCGGGCACCTCGAGAACCTTATCGAGGTCCAATGGCACGGCCGCTTTCAGGACGCCCTGGACCGCCTCCACGAGAGCCATCGTGACGACATGTACACCCGCATTCGGCGCTTCATCGCGGAACACCCTCTGGTCACCACCAGTGAACTTCTGAAGCTCAAACGCAATCCCCGCGTGCAGATGGCCAGTGAGATCACGCAATTCATCGACAGCGTCTATCAACCCGTGCATCCCTTCGATACGGTCAACCGCACCGTCCTCCGCTGTGAGCACTGCCAGGGGCCCATCCGCGACAATCGCTGCCGCCTCCCCACCTGCCGCTCCCTGAACCCGACCACCACCCAGACCACACCCGTCCCCATGGATCAGGCGTACATTGCGCACTCCGCCCTACTGCGCTACTGGTGCGACCCCGCCCAGGAGGAACTGCGTCTCTACCGCCATCTCACCCAGTTCCACCCGAAGGTGCATCTCTACCCGCAAAGTGACGCCTGTGACGTCGCCATCGGCACCGAGCACGGCGTGGACATCAAGGACTACACCGACCCCCTCCGCCTCGCCGACAAGCTCAACTCCGGCATTGGCCGCTTTCGCCTGTACAAACACAAGTACCTCGCCATCGCCACACGCCGGGTCCGTGACGACAGCTACATCCCCCGCCTCCGAGAACGTCTGAACACCACCCTGAAACGCGACCTGGAAATTCTGAGTGTCGAAGAAGCCATGGATAAGCTTGCCGCCCTGAAGGGCGACCATGCCTGACGCCACCCGGCTCTGGCCAAAAGCCCAACGCATTCAGTGGGCCTGCGCCCTGATGGAACTGCTGGGCGAGACCACGCTCGAACACCTGCCCCTCGTCCTCAGCGGCACCCGTGCTGTGGAAAGCAGCCACCAGGCACAGACGTTCACGCCCGCCATTCGCCGCACGCGGCAGCTCATCGGCAAACTCCTGACCCGCCGCGCCGTGCAGGTCGCGGTCCGCACCCTCGACAACGCCTACAAAGATCAATTCAAACCTCAAAGTGATCCCCAGCCCCGCTTCGACCTCACCTACCGCATTGACCCGAAGACCTTGCAGTTCAAACCTCTGGACGGTGAGGAAGCCATCATCCGCGCCGCCAAAACGCACCTGATGCAAGGCTCTGTGCAACGCGAGCACAACCTTACCCTCGCCCCCGAAGGGGACCTCAACGCGCGCCTCAACGCCTCCGCGAATCCCATCAGCGTCCCCATCCGCCTCTCCCACGTCGACTTCCACGACATCCCCCAGCACAACCTCAACCGCACACCCGACGCGGAGCTGCGCGTCAGCCTTCGCGCGTTGCGCGCCACCGCCCATACCCTCGATCAACTCGACCGGGACAACAACGGCCGCTGGCCTGCCGAAAACTGGGTGAGTCGCCTCGACGGTGTCATCCAGCTGTACCGCTGCACACCCGGTGGCCTGGAACCCCTCGGTGACGACGACGAACTGGACCTGCGTGGCCTCAAGCACCTCATCGGCCTGCCCGGCGCCGGGAAGACCACCCTGATCAGCCTGCTGTGCGTCCACCTCGCCGAACGCGAGAAACGCGTGTGTGTCTTCTTTCCTTCCATTGAGGTGGCCCGCGAGTACCTGGACCGCCTGCGCCGCTACGGCACCAGCGCCGCCATGCTGGTGGGCAGCAGCGTCACCACGCAACGCACCCACGGTGAACGCCTCGCGGAACTCATCGCGATGCAGGGTGACGGCGGCTTCGGCCACACGCACGGCGGCGCGGACCTCTTCGCGCAAACCTGCCCCCTGCCCGCGTACGCCGTGGATGAGCGCGCCGCCTGGGAAGCGTGGACCCCCTCTGAAGCGCCCTGTGAGCAGATCTACGACGCGGAACGCAACACTCGCCACCTGTGTCCCCTGTGGAGCCGCTGTGGCCGCGTGAAAAACCAGCGGGAACTGGTGGACGCCCACGTCTGGCTCGGGCACATTCGCAGCGCCGATACCACCGTCCCTGCCCACACCACCCGTGAGCGCCTCCAGTACTTCCAGCTGATCGCCCGCACCTTCGACCTCGTCATCGTGGACGAAGTGGACGACGCCCAACGCACCCTCGACGACCTGGGTGCCCTCTCCCTGTATTTCAACGGCAACGATGAGAGCGTGCATGCCAAAGCGCAGGAAGTCACCCGCCTCGCCATGACCGGCCGTCTCAGCGTGCACGACCGCAAACTCCTCTACAACTACCAGTACGCCGCAAACACGTTCGAACGGCACCTCGTGCGTTTCCATGAGGAAATCACCACCTACGAGGAAGAGCACCGCGACGAACTTGGCGTGCCCCTTCAAAATCGCCTGCTCACGACCAACTACCTCATCAACCAAGCCGTCTCCTACCTCAACCTCACCCTGGAGCCTCAGCAGCTCGCCGCCATCTACTCCCTATGGGACGGCGCGGTGTATGCGACCTTCTTTGAGGAGCGCCGCCCCTGGTCACAGAGCAGCCACATCGCCGAGGGACTCGGCATCACCGAGGAGGAAGCCGAGGGCCGCTGGAAAGCCCTGCAAGAAGCGCTGTCCCGTTACCTGCACAGCCTCACCCGCAGCACGGACCTCACCGAGGAACTCCACCAGATTGAAACGCTGTTCGCGGAGCTCCTCGACCCGAAACGTCGGCAGGAGCTCGCGCCCTTCGCCCGGCTGAATGTCGCCGTCGGCTTCACCATCGCCGCGTACCAGGAATTGGTGCGGGCCGCGCGGCCCCTCAGTCACTACGACATCCTCCCCGAGGCGGTTCGCGCCCGGGTCAGCACCGCTCTGGAGCACGTGGTCGCCCGCAACCTCCTCGGCACCTTCTCCAGCGTCCGCTACCAGATGGCAGACGACAACAGCGGCGTGAACATCAGCTACCTCATCCTGGACACCGCGCCGCGCCTGCTGCTTCGACGCCTGCAGGAGCAGGGCGTGAATGTCCTCCTAACCAGCGCCACCTCGTGGATGCCGGACAGCACCACCTTCCACGTGCATGTCCCTCCGCACTACGTGCTGAAACCCAAGGAGAACAGCAACATCCAGCTGCGCCTGCGCTTCCAGCCCATCAAGCACCCCAATGGAAAGGAGTACCTGCGGTTCAGTGGCGGCAAGCAGCGTGACGAGCACCTGCGCCTCATGGTGCAGCATCTCGCTCGCAGCAGTATCGGTGGCCTCAGCCCTTTGGAGAAAGCCGCGCTGAACATGCAGACTGGGAGGGGACGCCGGCCACGCATGTGCGCCCTGATCGTGAACAGCTACTCCCAGGTGCGGGACGTCGTGCGGCAGATCGCGCAGACGAACGAGGCGCTCGCCGCCCGCACCCGCGGTGTCCTCAAAAAACTCCCCGAAAGCGTCAACTCCCGCGAGCATTACGTCCTGCGCGGCCAGGTAGAGACCCTCGGGCACGACGAGGACATCCGCGTCGTCGTTTTCCCGCTCACGGCCCTCGGGCGCGGCGTGAACATCGTTTTCAACACGGACGACGAGGACAACGGTGTCGCCGCGATCGGCAACGTGTACTTCCTCATCCGCCCCCACCCCGTCGTGGGTGACCTGAGCCTGATGATTTCGAATATCGCCCGCGCCACCGAAGCCTTCGACAGGCAACGCCTGCCGGACCACACGCTGGGAGACATTCACGGCGTGTACCTCCGCGAGCGCGGCGAAGTGTACGCCGACACCATGAAGCTCCTGTCCCGCTCCATGAGCGCGAGCCGCCTGCCGGACCACTTCATCCCCGCCTTCAGCGCAAACCTGCTGATTCCCATCCTGCAAACCATCGGCCGCGCTATCCGCCGCAGCCAACCTGCGGACGTGTACTTCGTCGACGCCGCCTGGGCCCCCCACAGCGCCGGCGGACAAAGCGCGGACGATGAACGCAGCAGCGTCCTCCTGATGATGCAGACCCTCCTCAGCCGGTACGTCTCAGGCCATCAGGATCCCGGTGACCAGGCGATGATGCAGGCCCTCTACCAACCCTTCGCGGACGCGTTCGCCGACATCGACGGCCTCAACCCTGGTGGATTCAGCGCTCCCGACGAGGACCCCGGCTTTTACCCACCCATCCACCTCGATGACGACGGTGACCTGTTCGACTGATCCCCTCCCCTCGCCCTCTCGTCCTGGAGGTCCGCATGACCCGCACCATGAAACCCCGCCTGTCGAAATCCCGCACCGCCAGCAACGCCCGCTCCCGCGTGCAAAACCCGGTCATCATGGCCTTCAAGTTCGACCCGGAACATCCCAACGTGGGGCAGCATCATGTCACGGTCTGCACCTGGACGCCCGACGCGCTGAAAATCACCACGGACCTCAAAGCGAAGCTGCCGCGCAACGCGAACCTGCCCACCCGGGACCTGCGCTTTCGCACCCAGGTGCGGGACACAGGGGTCATCCGCACCGAGGATGACCTCGGCCTCGGCTACCACCCGCAGCCGCTGCTGTACACCCGCTCCGAGCCGGACATCGCGCGAATGGAAGCGAACGCCGCGGTGGCCGTGTGGGCGGGGAAGATCCTGAAAACTCAGGGGAACATTGACCAGCGCCTCGCGCGTGAACTCGAAGACCTCGCCCTGGACGACAAAGCCGTCCAGGCACGCCACATTCCCATCGATGTCTACGGCTGGGAAGTGAACCGCCTCACGGGTTCCACACGGAAACCCAAGAATAGCAACCTGTACGCGGATCTCGCTGATTATGCCGGCAGTCTCCTCGAAGGGAAGGAGATCTACCCGGAGGCGGGGCCCATGCGGCGCGTGGTGACCGACAACCTGCGTGATGGCGAAACCGTCCTGATGACGGACGTCATGACACGCGTCATCGACGACGTGGAAATTCGCTTCAGCCTGGGTCTGGAAATCAGTGTGGAAACATACCCGGCCCGCGCCCTGCCGGTCCTGCAGGTGAAACACAAGAAGTTCGTGTGGGCCCGCGAACCTAAAGAAGGCCTCCGCAACCTCAGCGGGTACATTCTCCCGCACGGAGAAACGCGCGCCCTGAAGTTCCGCGTGAATCCGGACCTCAGCCTCGATGAAGGCTGGCAGGCCCTCGCCGACAACTACGGACTGCCCTTCAGCACCACCGAGACCCTCGCCATGAACGGCGCCTACGGCCTTGCTGGGGGGCACGTCATCGTCATCAACCACCAGAATGGCCGTGCGGAAAGCAACGCTGCGCTACGCGGCATTCCCGTCATCGACGCCCGACTGTCCTTTGAACGGCTGGAGGAACTCCTCGCCCCGCACGGCCTCACCCGCTGGACGGGGATCGAGGAGGTGCCTTCCCATTACGGGGAGAAGAACGATGCAGACATGGCGTGGAAGATTCTTTTCGAGGACGACGACGACACTGAACCGAGACCCACCCGAGGTAAGAAACCCAAGGAGAAAAGCGCTGCCACCCTCGAGCGTGAACGGGAGAAAGCGCAGGTGGCGTTCGACCAGTGGATCACCCGCGTGCGGGACGACATCAACGCGCATTACGGCAAAGCCCACCACATCATCCTTGGGTACGGTCCCGGCCTGCGGGAGGACGCGGAGCAGGCGCGTGACATCCTTCAACAGACCCTGCAGGACAAGGCCGTCATCAAGCTGCAAGCCATTCCTGCCGGCACGCACGGCAGCCGCTGGGATCTGGACGGTGGCCGGCGCGACATGAAGACCGTGGACCGCGCCGCCTCGCGCGAGCAGGCGTGGACGCCCTTTGTTCAAGAGGTCCGCGAGTACGCGAGCGGCAGGCCGGACCTGCCGGTGACCGGCGTGATCATCATGGCTGACTTGTGGTACAAAAGCCCCCGCGACGGGAAGAACCGCAAGGATGATCCCCTGAACAAACGTGCGGCGCGCCTCACCCTGAACCGGCAGCTGAACCTGATGGTGCAGTACCTGCTGCCCCGCGCTCGTCTGAAGACGGGCGTGCTGAACGATGCGAAAACGCAAAATTTCCGCATCCGCACGATCAACGCGTGGCGGGACTTGGCATGGAAGAGCATCGGGAAGATGAACGCGATGGAGGAGAAGATCCGCCTCAGCTTCGACACGCCGCCGAGCGATCCCCGCGCGCTGACCCTGCTGGGTGTGGGCATCATCCGCCTGAACCGCAAACGCAGCACGAACAACGTGACGAGTTTCATCCCCTACGCCATCGAACTCGACCCGCAGAGCGGCACCTGCATGGGCACGCTGCTGCTCAGCCAGGGGAGTCATGTGCCCGTCCGGACGCCCATGCTGCCCCTGCCCGAACTGGTGCATGAACTCAACGCGAACGGCCCCAGTTACCTGGTGCGGCGCCGCAACCCGAAGGAAACCATGGCGGAACGCCGAGCCCTCACACAGCAGTTCCTACACCGCGTCATCGCGGAACGTGCGAGCAACCACCCGGGATTGATCGTCCTCGCGGACGCCGGCACCCTCAGCGGCATCTGGCCGTGGCTGGCGGATGAAAACATCGACCCACGCAGCGTTCCCCTGGATGATGAACCCAACGCGCTCATGGACTTCCCGGACGCGGCCATCCTCCGCATCCGCCCGGATCACGCGCCGAAAGTCCTCAAGGACAGTGACGTGGATGTCGTTATCGACGGGGAGATTCGCCCGGCGAGCACGTGGAGTTCTGGGGACCTGTACCGGGTCACGGACACCGGTGACGGCATGCAGACCTACCTGAGTTTCGGCTCGCGCATCTTCAAGGGGCGCCGCACCCGCAGCGCATACCGCGACATGATCGACGGCAAGGGAGAAGTGATTCACCCGAAGAACGATGCGTGGATCACGCCGAACGCCATCGAGGTGACCGTCGTCCGCCCGGGCACGCATACGCCCGATGAACTCGCGAAGTTCGTGGAGGCGCTGCGAACGGAATTCGCGCATTTCGGCAGCTGGATCAACAGTCCCGGTCCGCTGCATTTCGCGTCACTTCTCAAGGAATACACGCCCGATTACGAGCTCGCTGAGGCAGAGGAGGACGAGCAGCAGCAAGAGGAGCAGGTGAAACCCATGCCCAGCCTCTTTGACTTTATGTTCTGAGGCCGCAACAGACGCATCGGGCGACCAGGGGTCGCCCGGCGATCCATTCACACGAGGTGAGCCTGCGTTCTGAAATTACGTTGCCTCACATTAGCCTGCAGCCAGACGGGAGGCTGAACTCTTCCACGCCGTGTTCCAAGCTCGAGGACTGTGTTCCTCCAGTTCCTCCACTTTGAAATAAACACCTACCCGGATGTCTGGTCCCTCCGCAGGAGTCCACAGAAAGAAGTGTTCGGAAGTAATAGCTTTTAGGTCAATCATGCCTGAAGCTTTGAACACTTCTCTCGAGCGACGTTGGGCGACGTTTTGGGGGCGGACTCCTCCCGAGCGGGCGCGCCTGGTGACCGCGGCCCAACTGAAGGGGGCGGGATTCCAGGGCGTGGAAGTCACCCGTCTGGTGGAGCGGGGCCAGCTCGAACGGGTCGAGCGTGGCGTGTACGCAGTTCCCTCGGCCGGCGGCTCCGCCGGCAGCCATGCCGAGCGCCTCGCCGAATTGCAGCTCCATTTCCCCAAGACGGTCGCCTGTCTGGAAAGCGCCGCGAGTCTCCTGCGCCTCACGGCCGCCGAGCCCCTTGAAATCGACCTCGCCCTGCCCAGGAGGAGCGTCGGCTGGACCCCCCGAGCCGGTGGCGTTCACTTCCACTGGATGACCGACGAGGTCTACCGCCACGGCCAGACCGTCGACACCAGCACCGGCACGCCCATCCGCACCTTCGACGCCGCGAAGACCGTGGCCGACTTCTGCGCCCGCCGCCACAAGCTCGGCCGCGGCACCTACCTGACCATCCTCAAAGCCTACTTGGAGCGTGGCGGACCGGGTGGCACACCGGGGGCGACCTCGCCCCTGCTCGCCGCCGCCCGGGTATGCCGGGTGGAGAAGGTCATCCGGGCCGACCTGGCGGTGCTGCGTGCCTGACAGGTTCGTCAAGAATCTGGTGCCCAACAAAGCCTGGGGGATGGTCGCGTGAGGACGTGCGGCTGCGGCAGACCCCACCTCCTGTTTGCCCGCAGTGGCAAGACAATCTAACACAAGCTGTTAGATTATCAGAATGTTTGAGCGACATCTCTTGGCAGAGCTGCAGGCGACCCTGGCGGACACTCCGGTGACCCTGCTCACCGGGGCGCGGCAGGTGGGAAAGAGCACCCTGGCCCAGGCCGTCGTGCCCCCCTCCCGGCGCTTCACCCTGGACGACCTGAGCGTGCAGTCCAGCGCCCGGGCCGACCCGGTGGGGTTCGTCGAGAGCCTGCCGGACGGCTGTCTGATCGACGAGATTCAGCGTGTTCCCGACCTCCTGCTCCCCATCAAGGCGAGCGTGGACCGCGATCGCCGCCCGGGCCGCTTCCTGCTGACGGGCAGCGCCAACGTCCTCACCCTGCCGCAGGTGGCCGACTCCCTCGCTGGCCGCCTCGGGCTGCTCCACCTGTGGCCTCTTTCCCAGGGGGAGCTGGGCGGGCAGCGGGAGGACTTTCCGGCTACCCTGTTCGGCGACGGGCCCCTGGAGGGCGAGACCCCGGCGGACCTGACCGGGCGCGTCCTGCGCGGCGGCTACCCGGAGGCCGCCCTGCGGGCGAGCGACCGGCGCCGCGACGCCTGGTTCGCCGACTACCTGCGGACGCTGATCGAACGCGACGTCCGGGACCTGAGCCGCATCGCCGGGCTGACCGAGCTGCCCCGCCTGCTGGCCCTGCTCGCTGCCCGCACAGGCAACCTGCTCAACTTCAGCGACCTGGCCCGGGACGCGGGCCTGAACAACGTCACGGCGACGCGCTACCACGACCTGCTCCGCGCCCTGTATCTGGTCGATCCCCTCCCGGCCTGGGCCGTCAACGTGAGCAAGCGCGTGATCCGCGCTCCCAAGGTCACCTTTCCGGACACCGGCCTGGCCGCCCACCTGCTCGGCATGACGGCCGCGCGGCTGGAGGGTGACCGTTCCCTCTTCGGGGCGCTGCTGGAGAACTTCGTGGTGGGGGAGGTGCGGCGGCAACTGGGCTGGAGCGAGGTGGCGGCCCAGGCCTTTCACTACCGCACGGCGGGGGGACAGGAGGTGGACCTGCTGCTCGGGCACCGGGACGGCCGGATCGCGGGTGTCGAGGTCAAGGCGGCGCGGACGGTGACGTCCGGCGACTTCCGCGGCCTGCGGGCCTTGCAGGAAGAACTTGGCGCCCGCTTCCACCGGGGCGTGCTGCTGTACACAGGTGACGCCGCCATTCCGTTCGGGGACAGGTTCTCCGCCGTCCCGGTGGGCACACTGTGGCAGAGCCGAGGACCCCAGTAAGGAACGCTGTCGGCACAGCTTGGTTCAGAGAGAAGAGTC
This sequence comes from Deinococcus aestuarii, assembly GCF_018863415.1. Classification (NCBI taxonomy): domain Bacteria; kingdom Thermotogati; phylum Deinococcota; class Deinococci; order Deinococcales; family Deinococcaceae; genus Deinococcus; species Deinococcus aestuarii. The sequence goes on from NZ_JAHKSN010000021.1 coordinate 70,303, forward strand.
AGGCTCCTCTCCAGCCGTGTCAATATATACAAAGAAGACACAACCGCTTCTCCCCTCTCACCCACCCTTCTTTCCCCGCCGTGCGTCCCCACCCCCACTCAACTTGACCAGGGGCCGGAGTGCCATCCGCCCCCCCAGGCCAAGCGCCTCCGTCACGCTCCGGCGGTCCTGCTCCCCGAGCATCTTCACCCCAGCCGAATTTCTCAAGGCGTGCCAGGCCTTGTAGTGGACACCCGCCCTCCGGCAGAGTTCAAACATCTTCGCGCGCAACTGGGCGTCCGTGACGGGCCTGCCCTCCTCCTCGAACAACAGGCCGTGGGGCCTCATCCCGTACAGCGGCAGTTCCCCCCTCGCCCCGGCCCAGGCCTGAAGCGCGAACTGGAGCTCAGGGGTACAGGTAACGATTCGTGCACCCACGTGGATCCTCTCGCCCAGCGCATGGACGTCCTCGAACCGCAGCCGACGAACCTCGGGACCCGTCAGACCGGCGTGGGCCCCTAGGAGGAGCAAGGCCTGCTCTTCCCTATTCGCGTGAGCGAGGAGCCGGGTGACCTCTTCCGGCGTGTATACGCGCCTCCGTTCATGGGCGTGGTTCACCTCGCCGTGGACGAGGACGAAGGGGTTGAGCTCGGTGAGGCCTTTGTCCTGAAGCGCCTGATACAGCTTGCGCGCCTGGGTGAGCCTGTTGTTCACCGTCGCGGGCGCCTCAGGGTAGGTTCGCCAGAGCCAGGCCGCGTACGCCCGCGCCAACTCCTCCGGGTCCCGCAGGTTGAGCACGCTCTCCCCTTCCGCCCGCAGCCAGCGCAGGAGAATCCGCCATCCGGACAGCACGTTCTTCCTGGTCGCCGGTTTGACCGAAATCTCCGGGGAGAGCAGATCAAGAACAGCTTCGTCTTGCTGCTGCTCGAGCAGGCGCCGCAGCAGGTCGGCGGAGGGGGGCATGGGGGGAGGATAGGGGGGGTTGCGGAGGGGAACTAGGGTGTTGTATATATTTACAACCGGCGTTTGCTCCTTGTGCCGACGCGGCCACCGGCACACAGGACGAGCGCCTGCCCCACGACCTTGCCCGTGGCTTCCTGCTAATTCCACCCTGAGGAGGGTGCTCCCACCGTCACCACCACTCGCCGAGTTAGGAGAGTCCGTGCCGCTTACCCCTCCTCTGTACCGTGCGTCGCCGCTGGCTGCCGCCACCATCGAGACTAACCTGCGCAAAAGCGTGGGAGTTTTGCGGGGCCTGCCTAACCAACACGCCTCGTACCGCCAGCCCGCCTCAACGCCAGAACGGGTCCTGGCTCTCGGCCGGAACGGCCTTCTTGCAGTTATTCCGATGGCAGCTGCGGGCACGCCCTGGGCAAAGGTTGGACGCACGCTCTACCTGCGCTTGTACGCCCTGAACTACCTAGATCCCCAGGAACTTCGCGAGTACACAAGGGAGTCCAAAGGGCTTCTGGCTGAACTGGCAGCATCGATCCAGACCGTCGCCGACTCCAGTACCGGGCCGTCTGGTGTGCTGAGTGTCGCCGCCCTGCGGCTCCTGTTCGAATTTAAGCTTAATATCGATTCGCTGGTCGCAGCGCCTCAGAACATCGACTACATGGAGCAGTCGGACCTTGAGCAGGCCTTTGCCCGCGAGCTCGCGGGTACTGTACCACTCCACCACGGGCTGACCATGCTCAGCTCGTCACTGTACCACGGCGAACTGATTCCCCCGGAGGTACCGGGCGACCGTTATATCTGCCCCCCGTTTTTTGAAGCAGCCGAAATTCTGACCAGAGAGTGGGCGCGGCGGCAAGGTGGTCGCCCCACAGAGCACGGAACGTAAGTTCAGGGCGCACACGGATACTCGCGGCCGTCATCAAAGCGGCAGGTTCACTCGACATGTGTGGGAAGCAGCTGAGGCAACGGCTCATCCGCCCAACTCCGGCAGCGCGACCCGGTGGTCCTCTCGCTCGCAGAGTGCCTCTCCACAAATTTTGTGCAATCTGCAAGACGATTATCTTGCAGATTGCGTATAGTGTGAAAAGGAGGACCGATGACCAGTTCAGCATCTACGGCACGCCGTCGCCCCGCCTCCAGCCCACATGTGGGCGCCGGGGGACGCGATGAGGTGTTCAAGTACGTCACCGGGGTCGACGCCCCCGAAGTGATCGCCATCATCATCGGTGGTGACGGCCGCCTCATCCCCGCCGGAGTCAGCGTGGGGCGCGTCGCCGACCGCCTCGCGGAGGTGTTCGGCGTGCGCAAGGCGGAGGCCGCGCGGCTGTTGGGCGTGAGCGAGAGCACCGTCAGCCGCCGGACCAAGCCCAGCCCCGACGTCCTCGACCGGACCCTCGCCGCGAGCGAGGTGTTCGCCAACGTCGCCGCGGTGCTGGGTCCCGACGGTGCCCGGACCTGGTTTCGCACCCCCAGCCCGGCCTTCGATGACCACACGCCCCTCGACCTGCTCCGCACCCGCACGGGCGAGCGCCAGGTCGAGAACGTCGTCGAGTCGCTCCTCAATGGGGCCTTTCTCTGAGGGTCTACCGGCTCTCCCACCGGCTGGCCCTGCAGAGGAACCCGCACCCGTTCATCCCCACGCCGGGCCAAGCGCGCTGGAACAGCGCCGGCGTCCGGGTCGCCTACACCTCGGAACATCCCGCGCTTGTGGCGATGGAGATTCTGGCGTACTGGCACAACTACCCGACCCTCAGCGGGTACAGGCTGTTCAGCCTCACGCTTCCCGACGGCAGCGTCGAACACGTGCCGACGACCATCGACATCCACGACTACGCACAAACGAGGCCTTTCGGCGATCTCTGGGTTCGGGAGGCGCGCAGCCTGGCCCTGGCCGTCCCCAGCGTCGTCGTCCCGCTCAGCACCAACTACCTTATCAATCCGGCGCATGCCGGCTTCGCAAACCTGACCTACACGGATCACGGCGAGTTCGCGTACGACGGCCGTGTTCAGAACCTGTTGGCGACCGCCCAGACGCACAAGGGTCCAGGGGGCCAGGAGCGCGAGTAACTCCGGCTCTCCCGTCGTCCGTGAATGGCCGGGTGCCGCATACACGGGCCGGACTGCCAGACCCTTTTCGGGCTGCCTGTCAACCGGTCGGTCTCCGGTATACCCTCGATCGGAGACTCCAGAGGAGAGACGGCTGAAGACGATTGGGGCCAGCACGTGAGCGCCGTGCGTTCAGCCTCCCCGTGGGCCTTCAGGCCTCCTCACCTGGGGGGCCAGGGACCACGGGGAGCAGCGGGAGCGCCTGTGCCAGACGCAGAGTGGGCGGGTCGAGCGTCAGGACCCGTCCCAGCAGGCCGTAGATCCGGGCATCCACCTCCTCACCGAGGAGCAGGTAGGCCCGGTGGTCCGCGGTTGTGGCGATCTGCTGACCCCCCACATGCGTCACCCGCGCGAGCACATACAGATCGTCCCCGATCAGGGGCTGGGCACTCGGGGCGGGCACGGGAGACGCTGCACCGTGGGGCCGGGCGTCGTGCACGAGAAGGCGTCGCCGCGAACCCTGGAGGAGAATGCCCCAGATGTCGATCCAGGCGTGTTGCGGGGGCACCCAACCGAACGGCACGCCCATGAGGGAGAGGCGGCGCTCACCCTGAGCGAGAACCGCCCCCTCCGCGTGGCGGGCGTAGCGGCCCGTCAGCAGCACGGCCTCGCCATCGGGGACGGACGACAGGAGCTCCAGCGTGATCGAGACGTAGGTTGTCATGGGGACCTCAGGATGAGTGGCGTCTTTCCGAACCTCGGTTACGAAAAGCGGCCGCACCCTGACCCGCCTGTGGCGGGTGAACGCTGTCACCTCCTCTCTGCCTGGTTGAGGCGGGCCCACCTCGTCGCCCACGTCCCACGAGCCGGAACGGGGACCACGCGCGCCACCGGGGACTTCCGCTCCATGACCATCAGGGTCCCGCTAGGCGGGAGGGTTCGAAAGCCCACGTCCACCGCCGCCCGCGGGCTCTTCGGAGGTCCGGGTCAGATGGGCCGCGTCAATCCGCCTCTGGCCGCGCCGGCCTCCCGACCAGCGGAATCCGCCTGACCCGCGGGGGCGTGGATGGGGGACGGTCCTCCCCCGGGTCACGGCCCAGGACCGCGTCCAGCCGCCGCCGCCTCTCGGGAGGGAGGTGTGCCGGGAACTCCCGCAGGTAGCGCAGGACCGGCGCGGACGCGGCCAGGTCGGCGGCGACTCGGGTCTCGTCCAGGTGCCCTGCCGGGCCTTCGCCGAAAAGTTCCTCGAGACGGCGGATCCGGCCCAGCACCTCCGGGGCGAACATGCGGTCGTACGCCGGGTGGCAGTCGCGGTGCAGCAGGGCCACCAGGTCCCGGGTGGAGCGCGTGACCGCCACATAGCGCAGCCGGACGGCCTCCTGCTCCTCCTCGGGGGTCCGGGGGTCCCGGCCCTGGGCCTGCCCACCGTCGTACAGGACCACCTGCGGCCACTCGAGGCCCTTGGCCCCGTGGATGGTGCTGACGACCACCTGCACGCCCCCCTCGGGCACCTGCGCGCCGAGCCGGTTGCACAGGTCCTGAGCGTCCTCGGCGCGCAGGCAGTGATGGCGGGCCACGTCGCTGCACGGGATGGGCAGGACCGTCCGCAACATATCGGGCAGCTCCGTCAGGGAACCCCGCCAGTCCTGCAGGTGCTCCCAGACCCCCAGGAGCTCCCCCAGGCGGGGATTCGCGAGCACCCGCCGGACCTCGCTCACGGTCCGGCCGGTTCGCCAGGCCGCGTGCAGCAGGTCCCGCTCGTCCGCGTCGTCGGTCGGCGCCAGGGCGAGCAGCGGGTGGGGTCCCCGCGGGTCCGCCCGCCGCGCCAGGTACTGGGCCACCGGCCACAGGACGTCCCGGCAGTACGGGTCGGACACCCGGTCCCGCTCGCTGGACGCCCTCACCACCAGGTGCGCCTCCCGCAACCAGCCCGTTACGGCGCCGACCTCCTCGTTGGTCGCCGCCAGCACGGCCACGGGGGCGGTCGTGGCCGTCTCGGCCATGCCCCCGACCACCGTGACCAGCCCCTCGATCAGGTCGGCCGACCTGTCCATGCGGTACACGGCCAGGGAGCCGCGGAAGCCGGCCGCAGGGACCATGACCCGCCCGGTGAGCGCCTCCGCGGCCAGGACGTGCTGCGCCGGGGAGCGGTAGGTGACGTCCAGCACGTGACCTCGGTCGGCGCGGGCGGCGAACCCGTCGAACACGTCCGGCGTGGCGCCCTGAAAACCGAAGATGGACTGGTCGCGATCCCCGACGGTCAGGAGCGGCAGGTCGCCCGCCAGCCGCTCGACCAGCTCGGCCTGGAGGGGCGAGATGTCCTGGACCTCGTCGACGATGAGGTGGTCGAACTGGGCCCGCAGGGCGTCCAGGCTCCGCGGATCGCGGCCCCACCGCGCGCGCACCTCCGCGAGCAGCCCGGCGAAGGTGAGGTGCCGGCGCCCGGCGGCCGCGTCCAACGCGCGCAGCCGCCGCCCGGCGTCCTCGCGCAGGCGCCGCCGGGCGGGGTCGAGCTGCTCCGGCGGCACCTGCCACACCTGCTCCAGGACGCGGGTCAGGGGCCGATCGAACCTGGTGTGCACGAGCTCCAGTTCCGCGACGACGGCCTTCCAGGCGGGATGCCGGTCCTCGAGGACCTCGACCCGCCGCTTGCCCCCGAGCTGAGCGAGGCACAGGGCGTGAAGGGTCTGCGGCCGGCAGTGCAGGCCCTCCCGCCTCAGGCGCCGTTCCAGTTCGCCCCGGGCGGCCCGACTGAACGCCACGAACCAGATGCGCCGCGCCTCCACACCCTGACCGACCAGGTACCGGACCCGGTCGAGCAGCACCCGCGTCTTGCCCGCCCCGGCCACCGCCCCGACATGCATGCGGCGGACGGTGGGGGCGACGCGCACCGCCTCCTGGGCGCCGCTTAACGGGGGCCCCTTCACGGGCGGCCCCCCAGGGTGTACAGGGCAGAACGTCTCAGAAACTCGAAGTCGCCCTGGGCCGCGGCCGGATGTTCGTTCAGGCTCCGGAGCAACCGGCGCGACGCCCCCAGGCTGAGGCCGCGGGCCGCTTGCAGGTGCAGCCCCCCCACCACGGCGTCCCGGTACTCCTCCAGCAGCGCCGCCGCGTCCCGGAACCCGAACCGCAGGCTCCTGGCCCCCACCACCGTGTCCTCGACGGTCCGGTGGAGGTCGACCTGTTCCAGCCAGGTGTCGAGCGCTTCGCGCAGCGCGTCCTCGTCGGTCAGGGCGAACAGCGTCCGCAGCTCGTCGACGAGCGCCGTCGCCACCTGCACGGCCTGGAACCGGTGCTGGAGGACCGACCGCTTCGCCAGCAGCTCCGGTCGGGCGAGGTGGTCCTCCAGCCGCCGGTAGCGGTCCGGATTGGCCAGCACGACGAACCGGTGCCGGTGCAGTTCCGGCGCCCGCCGGGCCGCGACGGGGAGGGACATGGTCACGCGCCACAGGACCTCGCGCAGCGCCCGGTGGGCCGCGGTCATCACCGTGAACCGGTCGGCCAGGCCGGTCAGGGGACCCGGCAGGTGGCCGGCCCAGGCCAGGTCCCCCACCATCACGTGGGTGGTGCCCCGGCGGTGGGCGAGGGTCAGCCACTCCCGCAGCTCAGCCACCACCGCGCCGAAATCGTCCTCCTCCGGCCCCTCGAGCAGGTCGACCAGGGTCCCCTGCTCCGGATCGGTGACGACCCACCGGTCGCGGCCCCGCCACCGCCAGCGTTGCAGGCCGATCAGCCCCGGGGGCCTCACGGCCGGCGCCCCCAGGGCCCTCTCGGTCGCCGCCCGCAGCCGCCCGGCCGAGACGCCGGTCATGCGGTGCAGGGTCCGCAGGCTGAGCCCTTCCCGGCGCCACTCCCGGAGGTCCGCCTGCAGGGCCCGCGTCATCCCGTGCTGGACGTCGACCCGCAGCCGGCCTCGGCGGCGGCACTCCGGGCACCGGGTGGCGGCCGTCTCCGCCACGGCGCGGACGTGATGTGGTCCGGCGGGACGGTCCCACAGCGCGGCCTGATAGGACCAGGTGACCGCCAGGCGCTCGGCGGGCACACCGCACGGGCAGGGGGGAACGCCCGGCCGCAGCCGGACGGACAGCCGTTCAGGGGGCCCGGCCGCCACATTGAGCCCGTGCATCGCCCTGACCCACAGCCGCTCGTACTGGCCCTGCTCGTCCCAGTCCCGGGCGGTCGCCGCGTAGGGGCGTCGCCGCGCGTGCCAGCTCTCCCGCAGCAGTTGGCGCAGGCGCCCGTTGGCACTCTCCACCCGGCCCGAGGACGGCCGCCTGCCGCCCGGCAATGCGCACGCGGGATCAAAGTACGCCAGGATTTCCTCACGCCACGCCTGCAGCAGATATTCCAGGCGTGCGAACGGCTGCCCGGTTCGTCCCTCCTGTCGGAACGCCAGCTGGGTCAGGGCGCGCTGCCACATCCAGTCCGACAGCCGCCCCTGGGCCTCCTCGACCGTGGCGCTTCGCCAGATCCCGGCCGCCTGCACCGCCAGCTCCACGAGGGTGGCGAGCACCTCGCGTTCCCGCGCCGTGATCCCCTCGACCTGGAGGCGAACCTCACCTGACCGCAGCGCCTGCACGAACGCCTCGTTGACCCGACGCAGTTGCCTGGGCCGCATGGCCGACGCCGGGAGAATGAGACGGACCGCGTCCCTCAGGTCCATCCCCACCTTGGCCTGGACGTGAAATCGATCGCAAACGTGACTCAAGCCGGCGCCATAGACCTCGCGCAGCACCTCCCGGTACGGCAGCCACATGTCGGTCGCGACCACCGGGGCCCCGCAGCCCGGCCGCAGGCTGTTCATCTCGGTCAGGAACGCCCTGAGCGTGTCCTTCTCGCGGTCGGGCAGGATGTCCAGCAGCTCACCGCTCACCAGGTTGACGACCACGCACAACACCCGGCCCTGCCAGAACAGCTCGTCGATTCCCAGGTGGGTCACGGCCGCCCAGTGTGCGGCCAGCCGGGGCCGGGCCAGCCTCTCCTCGGTCACCTGTTTGAGCAGCGGGCGCAGCCCGGACGCGGTCACGCCGCACCAGGCCGCCAGCGTGCTCGCGGGAGCACCGCGCAGGTGACGTCCCGTCAGTTCATCCAGCAGACGCTGGGTCATTCGTGGCCGCCGTCCGCCGACGCTCCGCGCCTGAACAGCCCCCCAGGGGTCGGGCTGGGCACATCCGGCGGGACACCACCACCGTTGGGCGGTCAGGTGCAGCCTGGTCGGCTCCCGGCCCCGCGGCAGGTCCCACAGCTTGATGGAGACGTGGCCGTCGCGGCGACGGGGCCCTCCACAGGAGCAGGGCTCCGAATCAACCGTGAGGGTGCCCGTGACCAGGCCCACGGCTTCCCCCAGGACGATGAGCTGGGGGAGGCCGGGAACGTCGGTTTGAGGCACTTTTTTAGGTTAACATCAGATGAAGCCAGAAAGACGGGCGGGTGCCCAGCTAGTTAGTGTGTTTTTTTCTGGGACAGCCCCCGGGCGGGTGGAGAAGGCTTTGGGTCAGGACGGAGTTCCAGCCTGCTCAGCGGTGCAGGGGCGGGAGCCGCAGGCCCCTCAGCAGCACGTTGTGGCCGGCGTTGACGTCGGCGTGGACGGTCCTGCGGCACCGCGGGCAGGAGAAGCGCCGGCCCTCCCGGCGGCCCCGGACCTCCACGCCGTCGCGCTCCAGGCACCGCGCACAGGTCACGCTGGTGTAGGCCGCCGGCACCCGGCGGAAGACGACCCCCGACGTGTGGAGGAGCTGGCTGAGGTGGCTGAAGTGGTGGTCGTGGACCGCGCGTTCCCGGGCGGTGTGGACGAACCCGGGAGACATCCCGCGGTGGGTGAGCCGCTCGGCGTAGACGTGGCTGGCCGTGCAGTTGAGGAAGCCGATCACGCGCTCGGCGTCCTGGCGCCCCGACGCGTACACCAGGTGGTGCAGCAGGCGCCGCGCCGGGGCGCTCAGCGTGACCCGGCCCAGCGAACGCAGGTGCTCGAGCGACGTCGGGGGGAAGATGCGGCTCTCACCCGTGCGGTCGTACGCCACCGTCAGGGGGTCCAGGCCCAGGTCGAGGCCGACCGCCACCTTCACCCGGGTTCGCCCGGCCGGCCGGTACGAGGCGCGGAACGTCAGGGCCAGCATCCAGTGTCCCCGCGGCGTGAGGCCCAGGTACGTCTCCCCCGGCCACCACTCGGCGGCGTAGGTCCGGGGCGGGACCACCAGCCGCGGCTCCCGGTCTCCCGTCCGCCCGGCGCGGACCGTCTCCTCCAGCAGCGCCGTGAACGACGTGACGGTCCAGGTGCCGGCCGGCCGCCGCACCAGGTCGTACAGGGGGCCGAGGTGGCCGTACTGGGAGAACTCGGGCGAGCCGGCGACCAGGGCGCAGTAGGCGTGGGTCGGCAGGTGGTTGAGTTCGGCGTGCAGGACCTCACCGTCGATCCGGAGCTCCTCGTCGGAGAGGACGAGGAGCTCCGTCGTGGGCCGGACCTGCCACACGGCCTCGGTCACCGGACCACAGAGTGTGTGGCCCCCGGCGAGCGGTTGGAGCCGGCGCGTGAGGCGCCGGACGGCGGGGTAGCTGGGCGTCTTGATCTGCACCCAGTAGCGGTCGGGGTCGTGTCTGGCCATGGTCGGGACCTCCACAAGGGGCCAGGCCACCCGGGTCGGGTGGCCTGGGGGAACGGCGTTCAGCGCAGGACGAGGACGGGCAGTTCGAGGGGCTCGTCGTCCTGCAGGTGGTAGGCCCGGACGGAGAGCGACCCCTCGAGCCAGCCGGCGGTGAGCAGCGGGGACCGGTCGTCGCACAGGCCCTGCCCGGCGGCGGCGCCCACCCAGGCGAGGACCTCCCGCAGGTCCGGGGAGCGGCTGTCCGGCGCCACCCGCCACACGCCCTGCCAGTCGATGCGGCCGCCGTGCTCCGCGACGAGGGCGTCGACGTAGCCCAGCAGGTACCGGGTGTCGTAGGCGTAGGGCTGGGGCGGCGGCTCCGCCCAGCGGGGGCCGTGGGGCGCGGCGTGGTGGACGTGCAGGGTCTCCCCTATCCGCTCCCCGAAGGTCACCCCCCATTGGGCGCGGCCGGTCAGGTACAGCTGCCGGATCAGGGCCCGGCGGGCGTGGGGCTCGACGACCACGGCGGAGAGGGCGGATTCCGCGTCGGGCGGGGGGGTCGGGGCGGCCTGGGCGAGGCCGAGCAGGCGAACGTGGGCGCGGGTGAGGGGCGGCGGTGTGGGCATGGGCGGCTCCAACGGCCCGGAGGGACCGGAGTGGGAAGTCAGTCGCTGGCGACTGCCTCCTCCCCCTCACCCGGGAACCGGGTGAATGCTTTGCTCCGCCGGTGAGCGGGTGCCGCTCCCAGGCCCGGCACCAAGAAAAGCGGGCGACGTCGAAACGTCGCCCGCTCTGAACCGCTTCCTACCGGGCGAACTTCGCCCCGGCGGGCATCGAGGCCGGCGCCCACCAGATGAGCGACTTGATCAGGTCGATCGTCGTCTTGCGCCAGCCGGTGGGCACGGAGTAGTCGGGCGCGTAGTACAGCTCGACGGTGTTGCCTACCGCCTGGCCCACCACCTTCCGTGCCCCCGCGTCGTCGCCTCCGTACTGCAGTGGGGCGAGGGTCTTGGTCCCCGCGTTGTACAGGAACAGGGCCTGTTTGCCGCTGCGAGCGACGCCCCCCACGTTCACGGCCTCGATGACCCGGCGCCCGGAGGACCGGATACGGATGTTCACGCCGGCGGACTGCGCGTTGCCGCCCGTACCCGCCCGGGACATCACCGGCACGGTGAAGGACAGGCTCGTGCTCGTGGCGACACGCTCGATGTTGAGGCGGGTATCCATCCCGTGGACGGCGAAGAGGGCCGCGGGATCGGCCGCCAGCTTGCTGTAGTCGAGGGTGACCCGCCCCTGCTGGCAGGAGAACGTCAGCGGCCGGTACCAGGCGTTGACGGTCGCGCTCTGGCCCGCCACCTGCACGACCCTGGCCGCGAGCACACCCTTGGCTCCCTCCGGGTCCTCGCCGTACCCCTCGAAGCTTTCCTTGTACCCGGTCACTTTCGCCGGCGTCTTCTTGGCGCAGTCCAGTTCCAGCACGGCCACCCGTTTGCCGAGCGGGAATCCCAGATCGACGTCGAGGCTGACGGCGATTTGCTGCTGTTCCGGCACCACGTCGATGGCGAACACGTTGGCCCGGGGAGCGGATTGCGCGCCGGCGGCCGTCAGCAGACTGAGCAGGGTCAACCACATCGTTTTTCGCATGCATTCTCCTGGGGGAAGTACTTCCGTATTGTACTACGACTGATAGTACGTCGATCGACTGTACTCGGCCGTCGCCAGGGCGGGACGCTGGGGCGGTGCCCAGTACCAAACGTCCTCCCAGCGCCGACCGGATCGTCTTCGGCTCGAGGCTGAGAGCCGAGCGTCATCGGCGCGGGCTGACCCTCGAGGACGTCGCCGCCCTCGCGGACATGAACTGGTCGTACATCGCGGGCCTGGAGCGGGGCGAACGCAACGTCTCGATCGACAACATGTCCGCCCTGGCGGGGGCGCTCGGGATGCCCCTCTGGGAGCTGCTGCGTCCCAACTGATCTGCGGCGGCGTTCTGAACGACCAGCGTGCCTGGTCCCGGGAACGGCGCGAGGTGGGACTGGGGAGCATTTATTTGTCCGCTCATGTCCACGCCATCCGGGAGGATGTTCGGCACGACCAGCCATCGGGAACTGGCTGAATCAGCCTTTGACGGGAAGGTGAGCGTTGGAGGCGAGGTACGGGATCAGCTCATCCGGGGAGAAGAACAGGTCGGCGTACTCCTGCTGAGCGGTGACGGCCTTGACGAAGCCTTCGTGGGTCTCTATCCCCACGGCGTACGTGTGCGCGTTCTCATCACATCTACCCTGAAACAACCGTTGGGGCTTTCCATCCCATCCGGGACGAAATCCACCCGGCATACCTATTGCACCCTTTCGGGCTCCAGAAGCCGTCGGGTTGGGCAGCAAAACACCGAGTTCAGGAACAGCACCTGCGGCGGCACGAGCGGCTCCGGTCCGGAGGCGCGTCGCTGGAGGTGGCTGGGACCCAGGTAGATGCCCCGTGGATTCTGGCAGCGTCTCCCAGGCAAGAACTTCCGGTTGTCGTCTCCATCGTGCAGCCAGACCCGGATTTCGGGGACCGCAAAGAGAAGGGGCAGCGCCTGCTGGATACCGTGCTGCATGACGTCATGAACCACGCGAGCCGCTTGCGCGTGCTCAGTTCCCGAGGAGGTTTCGTCTCACGCCCCATCCGGGCCGCGCTGACACACTTCAGTCAGGGAGTGAAGACCACCGTCGGTCCGCAGCACGGTCACCGGTTCAGGGTACTTGTCGGCGTTCCGCTGCATCTTCCGGTTCACGGCCTCGGCGATGTCGATGTTGAGCTGGTCGGCGATCTGGATCAGGTAGATCAGAACGTCGGCCACCTCCTCCTGCACGCCTTCCGGATCGGCAGGGCGAAACGACTCGTCTTCCGTGAGCCACTGAAAATGCTCTACCAGCTCGGCGACCTCCACGGTCAGGGCCATCACCAGGCTCTTGGGGTTGTGGTGACGCCCCCAGCCGCGGCGCGCCGAGAACCGGCGAAGGTCCTGTTGCAGTGCCTCTACGTCCATAACTGACACATTTTCATACCCCTATGAGCGCCCTGCACAGGGCCTAGCTCGACAACCAACTGTTCAAGGCCTCCCACTCGTCTGCCGTCACGGCGAAGTTCGTGCCCCGGGGCTGACGAAGAATCGCCAGCCTGTTCAGCGCCACATCGAACTCCAGGTACTTCTTGTACAGGGGACGGTCGAGCAGCACCCGGCTGTAGCGCACCTCGACGCGCGGCCAGACCTGGTGGCCGCCCGCGGACTTCCAGTACTGCCGCCCCACGGTAGAGTCCGGCTGGTCCACCGGGGCGCTGATCACCTCACCTACCGCGTAGATGCCAGACTCCCGGCCCGAGATCCACACCAGCACGCGGTCGCCCACCTTGACCTTGGACGCGTGCTGGCGAAGGTTCCACAGCTCCACCCGCTCGGTGGCCAGCGACGCGGCGATGTCGTACTCCCGGGGGTTGGCCTGAAAAATCCAGGTGGCTGGCGCCGTCGTCTCCTCCTGCACTAGGACGCCACCGGTGTGGAGTGCACGCGTCGCCCGTCACTCCGGATGTAGCGGGGGTAGGGGGGCGCGACGGACCGCCCGTAGAAATGGGCGATCTCGTGGTGGTCCACGTCCCGGCCCTGCCACGGCAGGCGTGCCCGGTGTCCCCCGCGTGCCCGAAGGGTGAGCAGCGCAGAGCGCAACTGCGGGTCGTCGTCGAGGTGGTAGCCGTGGCACTCACAGAGCATTTCCACGGTGTCCCAGCCGTGCGCCTCGGCGAAATCCGTGGTGCGCGCGGCGGCATCCTGAGTCCAGGGCCGTTGGGGATCGCAGGGCAGCACGACATGGCCCAGCGACCCCGGGGCGCTCGCCATCTCCATGGCCCGGCCCATGAACAGCCGGACGCTCTCGCCGCCGTTGCTCATGCCGTAGGGCGGGTTCGTGTAGAACGCGTCAAAAGCGCCCACGAGGTGGGCGGGCACCGCGTCGAAGGCGTTGTACAGCTCGGCGGTCAGCAGGTGAGAGAAACCGTACTCCGCCGCGACCTGCCGGGCCCGCTCGACCAGACGTTCGTCAAAGTCGAGCAGGTGCATGCTCCTGGGTGCCGGCACGAGACCACGGGAGGCGAACATCCCGGTGAGCACACTGACGCCGTCATGGTCGCCCATGAAGACGACGCGCCGATCAGCCAGCCGCGGCGCCACAGCCTTGACGCTCTCCACAAGGTCCACGCCCACCATCGGAATCTGGTCGAACTCGCGCAGGGACGCGGGCCGTGTGGCTTCCCAGCGCCTCAGCAGCGTTGTTTCCGTCGAATGCTGGGTCTCAGGCGTCATGCGGCATTCCTCCCCTGGTAGTGGCGCCACAGGCCCAGGACCTTGACGCGCATCTCGAACAACTCCGTGCTCACTCCGTACTCGCGGGCCACGTCGGCGGCCGCGCGGTTCTTGTACACCGCCTTGGCCACGACGACGGCCGGCAGCAGCGCGGCGGCCCCGGTCTGGTAGGCCTCCGACTCGACGGCGTTGGTGTGTTGCCGCCCCTGACCGTCCCACTCCTCCACCGGATGCCGGTAGTGCAGGTGGCACAACTCCTCGAGCAGGGTGATGGTCCGGCGCTCCGGGGCCATGCTCCGGTTGAGCACGATCACGGGGCGGCCCCCGCGCATGGTGACCATGCCCGAGAAGTCGCTGGGGTCGACGTCCACGGGAAGGTACTCGATGCGGGCGCCAAAGACCACCGCCAGGGCAAAAGGGTCCAGTGGCCCGTCCGGACCGGCTCCCACCCGTGCGCGCAGCGTATCGGCGTTCCTTTGAAGATGTTCAAGGTAGTCGTGCGTGAACGGTGGGTCGGTCTTGGCCATAGGGCTACTCCTGTCTCGTCGCCGGAACGTCGTCGTCGGAAAGCGAATTCAGCAGGTGGTTCAGGGCGTGGGCGATCTGGCGCGACTTTTCAGGCGACAGATTCTTCTTGGCCCGGAAATTTCCCGCGATGCGGTACAGCTCGCTGTCCACCTCTGAGCCGGCGACAGACACGCCGTGGGGCTCAAAGGGGATGGTGTAGGCGGCGCCCTCCGCCCCGGGGATGAGGACCGGCCGCTCTTCCACGATGCGCAGCGAAACCCCCAGGGCGTCGAGGATCGCCTGGGCCCGGTCGACACCCACCTTGGCGTATTCGTTGCGCTCGTCGCGGGAGACCTGTGCCTCGGAGACCCCCAGGCGCTCGGCCAGCTCCTTCTGTGAGAGCCCACGGGCGATGCGGGCATGAACCAGCCAGCGCCCGATGTGCTTGAGGTCGTCCAGGGGGGCCAGGTGGCCGTTCTTGGCGTTCAGGTAGGCGGCCGCATCCTCCTCCAGGCCCAGCAGGAAACTCTCGGTGGCCTGGAGGGCGATGTCGGCGGCCTCCGCGGGAACGCCCTGCTCCTGGAAGCTGGCCCGCTGGGCGTGGAAGTGGGCCCGGCCCTCCTCGATCTGCTGGAGGACCCGCTTGTACTCTGCGTCGTTCCTGATCATTGCACTCCTCCTTGTGGTTGAACCACGACCAGAACGCCCTTGGGTTCATACGTGCCGCGCTGCTGCCGAAAAGCGGCCGGGAAGAGCTGGGGATGCCCGTGCCGACTGGGGATGCCGGAGGGCTGCCCCACATGCGGGTACAACTCCACGTGGTGGCGATGCCACATCGGTAACTGACGTTTCCCGGTGGCGGCGTCCAGCGTTCGCCGGTCCGGATTCCAGTCCCAGAGGCGCGCGGGATCACCGTCGTTGAGCCGTCCCACGAGCGCGGCCAGCTCACGAATGTCGCACTCAAAGTAGCCGTCGATGTCGCTGGGCCGGTCTTTGGCCTCGACGAAGGAGCCGTCGAGCACCACCGTGGTGACCCCGGCCGCCCACAACTGCCGTACCATCACCTCGCAGTGGTCGACCAGCGTCCGGCGCCAGTCCACATCCCATGTCACGCTCGAACCGTCACCCCGGACGAGATGAGAGTCCCGGATCTGGTCGAAGGTGACATGGTAGTCACCCGCCGGCAGCAGGCCGCGCTGGTCGAAGTTCGGGATAGGGTCGATCGGCGGCATACGACAATCTTAACACATAAGTTCACCAAAATAAACTTGCATGTTAAGTAGGGTGCGATGCTGAGGAGGATGCTGACGGGGCGACGTGTTCGACGGTGAGCTCTCAGGTGGGCTCCGCCGCAGATCTTCGTCCCCCCATCTGGTCCAGATGTACGGTGATACCAGGGCCGCGTGCTCAAGCTGCCGGGCCACGTCGTCGAAGCCCTCCCCTTCACTGACCAGACAAGTGGGGACATGAGTTACCGGCCAAGGTGCCAGCCTCGACGCCGCTCTTACGCGGGCGCCTACCCTCTTCGGCCGTTGTCACGTCGGTTTCTCCCGTCTGCGCTCCTGGCCTGAACGGGAACGTTTTTGGATGTTTGGCTACTACGCGGAAGCTTGGAAACCGCCAGGGTCGAGACAGGCCCTACGGCGAGGCCGGCCGAAACTGCTGGCGCAGGGACGCCAGGAACTCCGGGAGTTGGCCGCGCGCCGCGTACGCGCTGGCCTCCCGCACGAGGGAGGTGGCCGAGAGGTCACCCTCCCGGCAGAGGCGTTCGAGTTCCGGCCACTCGCCCTCCCGCAGGCGCCGGAACAGCAGGGTCCTCAGGGTGGGGGCCGCCGCCGTCCACTGCTCCTCGGGCGGCAGCGAGAGGAGCACCTGCTGCTCGGCCTCGAACTGCTGCTGGGCGGCCTGCTCCTGGGCCCTGCGGTCGCGCGCCTGGCGCTCCCGGACGCGTTCCGGCTCCTCGGCAGGTGTCGGGCCGACCCCCTCCGGCACCACGTACTTCTCGGGATGTTCGAGGTAGTCGGCGAGCAGGCCGCCCGGATTGCGCACAGGGGTCGTGCTGACGCTCCGGCGGTGCTCCAGGAAGGTCAGCGCTCCCGGAACGCGGTCCGGGTACTGCTTGGCCAGGACGTTCGCGCGTGGGGCGGAGACCCCGGCCTCCCGCAGGGCCTGCACCAGCGAGGGGTCCGGGGCGTCGGCCGCCCGGAAGACGTAGGTGACGGTGAGCTGACCCCGCCGGCCCTCCGGCCGCACCTCCTCGAGGTAGCCCTGCGCGATCAGCTCCTGATGGGCCTCGTCGAGGGTCCGCAGCACCCGGGACGGTTTGCCGTCGCTGATGCCGCAGGCCGCGCGCCAGTCCTCAAGGCCCACCGAGATGCTCTCGGCGCGCACGCCCGTCTCCCGGTAGCGGTGGGCCTCCAGCAGGCGGTAGAGCGCCCGCGCGGGGGGCTGCTCGATCTGGTGCAGCAGCCGGCCGTCGAGGGCCTGGGTGTAACCTGCCCGGATGCTGGCGGCGAGCTGGTCCCCGAGCTTGATGCTGAGGGTGGCGTCCGGAACGAGCTGCCGGGCCCGGTCCGCGTCGGGGTCGGCTCCCTCGCTCTGGTCCCAGTAGGTGATGCGGTCGATCAGGCGCAGCGTCTGGTTGGCCCAGGTCGTCCGGCCGGTGTCGGCCACCCAGCCCTCGCTGACGATGAACCCGGTCGACCACAGCCGCAGGAGGGACTCGCGCAGCCGGTGGTAGTTCTTGCCGTTGTTGGCGAGGAAGCTGGCCTCCCGCAACTCGTAGGCGCTGGTGTGCAGCCAGTTGTCCTCGGGCGTGCCCTTGAGGCCGAACAGGGTCTCGATGCCGAGGATGACGTTGGTGTCGCCCCCCCGGGGCCGGCCGTCGGCCGAGCGGCCCTCCACCCGGTAGCGGCGCTCTCCGATCTGGAATTCGCTGGTCCAGCGGGTCTCCGGACCCAGCCGGGTCTGGATGCTGACGATGCCGAGCCGCGCGATGTTGCGCTCGTCAAGGAGCGTGACCTGACCCGGTTTTTTGGCTGGTCGCATGGGTGTTGTTCCTTTCTGTTTAAAAGATATAAAAGAACAACAACAAGCGCAGGCGTCTCCCCCCGCCAGGACGGTGTTTTCCGTCCCGAACGGACCAAAGGTATCGCTAGTTCCGGGGGAAACGGACCAAAGGTATCGCTAGTTCTGGGGGGGAAGGGGCCAAAGGTATCGCTGTGGATAACTTTGGCCGCGAAAACACGCCGTAGCGCAAAGAACATCGCCTCAGCCGACAGAAACCCCCAGAACGGACCAAAGGTATCGCTAGGCTCCCCGTTCGCGTGGGACCAAAGGTATCGCTACCCGTGGCGAAAACGGACCAAAGGTATCGCTACCAGGAAATGTCGCTGTAGAGCACCTTTTCTCCCCTCAGACCTGGGACGGACCAAAGGTGTCGCTACGGTGCCGCCCCATCGGCCGACCGTAAGCCGGGCAATTTCGGGGGTCTTCGGTGCCGGTTCGGACCAAAGGTATCGCTATCCGCCGGGCCGCTTTTGCCTGACCTGTGGTGGGGCGCTGTGGCGCGCGGCCGCCGGGCCGGAGTGACGTTAGAATCACGTGATTCCAGAACGGCAGGAGAAGCCATGACCCTGATCACCACCATCCACAGCTACGCAGGCGGCGTGGCCAAGAGCGCCACGGCGCGTGACCTGAGCACCGCCCTGGCCCTCCTGGGCCACCGGGTGCTGCTGATCGACGCCGACCACCAGGCCGACCTGAGCGTGAGCCTCGGCGTGGATGTCGACGAGCAGTTCGAGAACGCGGACGACTCGTTCGCCTGCACCGTCGGACCCGCGGTGCTGGGCACGGGGGCGCTGCCCCGGCCTCGTCCGACCTTCGGCTTCGACCTGATCCCCAGCAGCATCACCCTCTACAACCTGGAAAAGGAACTGAAGGCCGACGTGAGCATGGTCGTCGGCCTGCGGTACGCGCTGGAGGAGGTGCGGGCGGCCGGGGAGTACGACTTCGTCTTCATCGACACCAACCCCACCCTGGGGGACATGGCCACGCTGGCCCTGCTGGCGGCCGACCGGGTGCTGCTGCCTATCCCGCCCAACCGCAAGGGGCTGCGGGCGGGCACCTTCATCCGCTCCCGGGTGGAGAAGGGGCACTACCACCGCCTCAACCCCGGGCTGCGGGTGCTGCCGCCCGTGATCACCCAGGCCCCGAACACCGTGCTCGCCCGGCGGTACATGGGGGAGATCACGGAACAGTTCGGGAGCACGCTCGGTGTGATCAAGCAGCGCCCGGGGCTCTACCCCACGGCGATGGAACGGGCCGTCCCGGTGCCCCAACTCGACCAGGGGGAGGGTCGGGCCGAGGTGATGGCGGTGGCGGAGCGCTTTCTCAGGGAGGTGGGGGGCGACCATGGCGCGTGAGGACCTGCTCGACGGGGGGCTGAGCCGGGTGGCCGCGCAGGGGACCCTGCGCCAGCTGCGGCGCGAGCAGCTCGTGCCGGCCCCCTGGCAACCGCGCCGCAGCTTCGACCGGTCGGCGCTGCTGGCCCTGGCCCGCAGCGTGCGGGCCGAGGGGGTCCGGCAGAACCTGGTGGTCCGCCCCCACCCCACCCGTGGCGGCCACTACGAGATCGTGGCGGGGGAGCGCCGCTGGCGGGCGAGCGACCCGGAGGTGGCGGCGTCCCTGGCCCTGACCCCGGAGGAGGTCGCCAGCCTGGAGGGGGAGGCGCCCCGGACCCTGCCGTGCCTGATCGTGACGCTGGACGACGGGGAGGCCCGGCGGCTCAGCGCCGTGGAGAACCTGCAGCGGGAGAACCTCGACCCGGTGGACGAGGCGAGCTACCGCCTGCTGCTGGTGGTGGATGCGCTGGGCCTGGACGTGGGTGCCGGGGCCACCACCTCCAAGCTCGCCCAGGAGGTGGGGCGGCGGCTGCACGCCCTGCGGAACGCGCCCGACCAGTTTCCGGAGGAGACGGCCGCGCTGCGCCGGCTGTTCGAGCAGCTGGGGACCCTGACCTGGGAGTCGTACACCACCAACCACCTGCCCCTGCTGCAGCTGCCAGACGACCTCCTGACGGCGGTGCGGGAGGGGCGGATCGCGGGACGCAGCGCCCTGCTGATCCACCGCCAGGCCGACCCGGCGCTGCGCGCGGAGCTGCTGGACAGGGCCCTGGCCGGGGCCTCCCTCAAGGAGCTGACCGGTGTGGTCGACACCCACCAGGGCAAGGCCTGGCGCACCCTGGCCGCGGAGGTGCGGGGCCGCCTGGGCGCCCGCCAGCTCGACCGCCTGGACGGCGCGCGCCGAACGCGGGTGGTGGGGCTGCTTCAGCAGTTGCAACGGGAGCTGGATGGAGGCCCGCCGGAGGGCGAGGCCTGAGCCGGGCCCAGACCCTGCAGGGGAGGAGGCGCCCCGCGCGTCTCCTCCCTCAGCTGGGCCCCCGGGATCAGTCCCCGCGCTGGGGTTTGCTGCGGCTGCGGTCGTAACTCTGGCTCAGCGCGCGCTTGCGGGCCAGGGTCACGTCCGAGGCGAAGTCCAGGTCCAGGGCCTCCAGCGCGTCCAGCTCGGCCGCCACGGCCGGGCTCGCCGCGTAGGCCTGCAACCGACCGCGTTGCCGGACCAGGGTCTCCCGCGAACGCTCCACCGCTCCCCGGTCCGCGAAACCCACCGCGTCGCGCCGGGCCCACGCGGCGCGCAGCAACTGCTCGGCGACGCGCACCTGCGCGTTCTCGGGCAGGGCCGCCCACACCTCCGGGCTGATCACCGGCAGGCTCAGCTGCGCCCGCACCCGCCGACGGACGCCGTCCCGGCCGGTCCAGGCGAGGCGCACCCGCGTCAGTCCCAGATCCGGCTGGGGCGGCTGGGCGGGCACCTGAAGGGTGAAGACCAGCTCCACCGGGTGTCCGGCCACCAGGTTCGGGAGCTGCCGGCGGCCCAGGGCCGTGGCGGGGAGGTCGTTGAGCAGCTCGGTGCGGACCTGGCCCAGCGCCGGGTTGGGCTCGACCCCGAGGCTCACCGTGTGCCCGGTGGTGCGCGTGAGGCCGTGCAATTCCGCCGCGAAGAACCCCGGGAGGGCCGCCTCGTCCTCGATGTGCTCGTAATTGCCGTCCCCGGCGTCGGCCATAGCGCGCAGCAGGTCCTCGTCGTAGCTGCGGCCCAGGCCGACCGTGCTGGTCCCGACGCCGCGGGCGGTGAGGGCCCGCACGTGCCCGGCGATCACGTCGGGCCGCGTCTCGCCCCGGTTCGCCCGCCCGTCGCTGAGCAGCAGCACCCGGTTGAGGGCCCGCGGGTCGTGGTGCTGGGCGGCGAGCAGGGCGCCTTCCAGCCAGCCGGCGTGCAGGGCCGTGGCACCCCCGGCGGTGACCGCATCTATCTCCGCGCAGAGGGCCTCCGGGTCTGTGACCGGCTGCGGGGGCAGGAGGGTCTGCACCGTGTGATCGAAGGTGACGACACTCACCCGGTCGTGCGGCGCCAGCGCGCGGAGGGCGACCTGGGTGGCGAGGCGGGCCATCCGAAGCGCGCGGCCGTCCATGCTGCCGCTGCGGTCGATGACGAGCGCGAGGTTCAGGGGCGGCCGCGCCTCGCTGGCCTGCGGGGCGGGCGCGGGATGGAGGCGGGCGAGGACCGGGAGTTCGGTCGCCTGCCCGGCGGGCAGGGCAGGCCGCAGGGGGAGGAGTTCGACCCGGGGCAGGGGGGCGGGATGGGTCATGGGGAACCTCCGGGGAGGCCAGACGTGGTCCTCCGGGTGCAGATGCCGCCCAGCGGGCTGGGCCGTGGCTGAACGGGCAGCCGGGAAAGCGCCCTCGGCTGC